>CAYSGK010000051.1:0-11191 GCA_964430395.1 uncultured Methylophaga sp. | reverse complement strand
TACCTACCCTTATCCAGAGTTCAGGTTAAATATTAAAAAGGCGGATGAAATTAGAATTTATCCGCCTTTTTTTATTTTTTTCTACAGTACTTTTTGAAGCACAATACCTGCTAATGGTGGCAAGTTAATTTCAATTGAAAATGGTTTATCTGACCAAGGAATATCTTGTGCGGTTAATTCATGATCATTGCCTATATTACTACCACCATAGAACTCAGAGTCAGAGTTCAGCAATACTTTATAGTTACCTAAGTCAGGCACACCAACACGGTAGTTTTCTCGCGGCACTGGCGTGAAGTTAAAGATTGATATAACGTATTCTGTACCATCTCTACGAATATAACTTAAAATCGATTGTTCGCGATCATTGCAATCTAACCATTCAAAGCCTTGTGGCTCAAATTCATGACGATAGAGTGCGGGTGTATTGCTATAAAGTTTGTTTAAATCACTCACCAATGTTTTCATACCACTATGAAGTGGATAATCAAGCGTATACCAGTCGAGAGTGGATTCACAGTTCCATTCAGTACCTTGAGCAAATTCACAGCCCATAAATAATAGCTTTTTACCAGGGTAAGTAAACATCATGGTGTAGAGTAATCTTAAGTTTGCAAAACGCTGCCATTCATCACCTGGCATTTTGTTTACCATTGATTTTTTACCATGCACCACTTCATCATGTGAAAACGGTAATACAAAATTCTCAGTGAAGGCATAAAGTAGACCGAAAGTCAGCGAATCGTGATGGTATTGACGGTGAATACTGTCTTGCTGCATATATTCAAGAATATCGTGCATCCACCCCATATTCCATTTCATTGAGAAGCCCAGGCCGCCCATTGATGCGGGGCGAGAGACCATGGGGTAGGATGTTGATTCTTCAGCAGTAATTAAACAGCCTGGATGCTCTTGGTGTAGTACAGAATTTAAATGTTTGAAAAACTCAATCACTTCTAAATTCTCGCGACCACCATGTTCATTCGGCACCCATTGACCTTCTTCACGCGAATAATCTAAATAGAGCATTGATGCCACAGCATCAACACGCAAGCCATCTATATGAAACTCTTCTAGCCAGTAAAAAGCGCTGGATAACAAGAAGTTAGTTACTTCATTTCGACCATAATTAAAAATGTAGGTGCCCCAATCCTGATGCTCCCCTTGTCGTGGATCGGCGTGCTCATAGAGTGCACTGCCATCAAAGCGAGCTAAACCATGCGTGTCTTTTGGAAAATGTCCTGGAACCCAATCAAGGATAATACCAATATCATTTTGATGACACTGATCGACAAAATAGCGAAAGTCATCAGGGCTACCGAATCGGCTCGTAGGGGCAAAGTAACCTGTTGTTTGGTAACCCCAAGAAATATCAAGAGGATGTTCAGTAATAGGCAATAATTCGATATGAGTAAAGCCTAATTCTTTAACATACGGCACCAGTTGATCGGCCATTTCACGATAAGTGAGAAACTCTCCCGAATCATTTCGACGCCATGATCCCATGTGCACCTCATAAACTGAGTGCGGAGTGTGTAGCCAATCTGAATTTTCACGTTTTGACATCCAATCAGAATCGTGCCAATTATGATCGCTATCAGCTGCTACAACTGAGCCGGTAGCGGGGCGTAATTCTGCTCGTTGTCCGTAGGGATCCATTTTTGAATGAAGTGAACCATCATTGTTTTTGATTTCAAATTTATATATTTCATTAGCAGATAAACCAGGAATAAATAATTCCCAAACGCCGCTGCTACCGCGCACACGCATTGGGTGCTGGCGGCCATCCCACTGGTTGAAGTCACCTATAACACTCACTCGTTGTGCACTGGGAGCCCATGTAGCAAATAACACACCCTCTATATCATCCACGATATGCTCATGAGCACCTAAAATTCGATAAGCATGCCAATGTTTTCCTTCAGAGAACAGATGTAAGTCAAACTCTGATAATTGCGGTAAAAAGCAATAAGGGTCGTGACGGCTAACAGGGGTACCATTTCCTGCTAAGCGATGAATAATATAAGGTTTATTGAGTTTTTCAGTATCACCTTCCCATTGAAAAATATCGGTGCCTTCAATGCGTTTTAAGATTAAATCATTATCTAACCATGCTTTATGCGTATCAGGTAAGAAGACGGTAACGGTTGTTTGTGCACCGTTTTGATGCGCACCCAGAATAGAAAAGGGATCATGGTGGCGCGCTTCAATAATTTTTATAATGTCTTCAGATAACAGTTGCTTAGTGCTCATTTTACCTTCCTAATCTAATATTTTAAGCTGAAAATATCCGAGTTTTACGGTATGATATACCGAAGTTTCTAAGTTAAAATTACTCAGTCGGAGAAGTTTCAATGCCAGATAATGATAGCACGCGTTTTGTTAGTCGTCTTACTAAAGATTCATTGGCCCTGATTTTAGCGGGTGGACGTGGTTCACGATTAAAGCAGCTAACAGACTGGCGTGCTAAGCCAGCTGTCGCCTTTGGTGGTAAGTTTAGAATTATTGATTTCCCTTTATCAAATTGTGTTAACTCAGGCATTCGCAGAATTGGTATTTTGACCCAATATAAGGCACATTCATTAATGCGTCATATCCAACAAGGTTGGGGGTATATGCGTGGTGAAATGGGTGAGTTTGTAGAATTATTACCTGCCTCACAACGAACTGAACAAGGTTGGTATGCTGGTACGGCTGATGCGGTTTATCAAAATATTGATATTTTACGAAACCATGGTGCTAAATATATTGTGATTTTAGCAGGTGATCATATTTACAAAATGGATTACGGCACCATGATAGCTGAACATGTAGCAAAAGATGCAGACATGAGCATTGGCTGTTTAACGGTATCGCTGAAAGAAGCCACTGAGTTTGGTGTAATGTCAGTAGACGATGACTATCAAATTGTAGAGTTCAACGAGAAACCTGAGAACCCTAACCCTATGCCGGGCAGTGATGATAAAGCATTAGCATCAATGGGTATCTATGTCTTTAATGCCGCATTTTTATACGAACAATTGATTAAAGATGCTGATACACCGGGCTCAACACATGATTTTGGTCATGACATTATTCCGTCACTAATTAAAAATTATAAAGTAGTCGCTCATCCATACAAAGATGTACAAGGCAATGACCCTGGTTACTGGCGTGATGTGGGTACTATTGATGCATTTTGGTCAGCTAATCTTGAATTAATTGGCGTTACACCAGAATTGAATTTATATGATGATACGTGGCCAATTTGGACCTACCAAGCACAGTTACCTCCTGCAAAGTTTATCTTTGATGATGATGATCGTCGTGGTATGGCCGTTGATTCAATGATTTCTGGTGGTTGTATTATTTCTGGTTCAAAAATCAAACATTCCGTTTTGTTTTCAAAAGTACATGTCAATAGTTATTCTACTATTGAAGATTGTGTGATTTTACCTGAGGTCACCATAGGACGACATTGTCGCTTGAAAAAAGTAGTGTTAGATAAAGGCTGTAATGTGCCAGAAGGCACGGTGATAGGTGAAGATCCAGTTGCAGATGCCGAGAAATATGAAGTGACATCCAGTGGCATTGTATTAGTAACACCAGAAATGCTAGGACAAAATAGCTACCGTTATGTCAGATAAATCTACAAAAGAGTCTTCAAAGCAAGATCAATTAAGAGTCGTTAAAAACATGCCCAATAAGTTAAAAGTTGTTTTGTGCTGGCATATGCACCAGCCACAATATAGTGAACCGATGAGTGGAATGTACCAATTGCCTTGGACATACCTACATGCCATTAAAGATTATGTCGATATGGCATGGCATTTAGAAAATGTGCCAGGTGCTAAAGCTGTAGTGAACTTTACACCTACATTATTAGAGCAGCTTGCTGATTATGATGAGCAAGTCAATTCAAGATTTAAAGGTACAGGTAGATTAAAAGATCCATTGTTAATGGCATTAGATTCACCTATGCAACCGGCAAAATCGGAAGAGCGTAGTAAGTTGATTAGTGAGTGTCTGCGTGCTAATGAAGAAAAGCTGATTGCACCATTCCCACACTTTGCCAAACTAGCATCAATGGCTCGTGATTTATTAGAGAATCCAGAGGGGCTGAATTATATTAATGACCAATTTATGGTTGATTTAGTGGTGTGGTATCACTTGGCATGGATGGGAGAATCAGTCAGACGTACTGATGTACGTATTCAAGCCTTAATGAAAAAAGCCAAATTGTTTACTTTTCATGATCGCCGTCAATTGATGACAGTAATTGGTGAATTATTGGCTGATCTGATACCACGATATCGTCGTTTAGCAGAAACGGGTCGTGTTGAATTATCAGTTACTCCGTATGCCCATCCTATTGTTCCATTATTGCTTGATATCAAGACAACACATGAAGCCATGCCAGATTCTGCTTTGCCTGAAATCACTGATTATCCAGGCGGTGAAGAACGTGCTCATTGGCATATGGAAGAAGGCTTGCGAGTGTTTGAATCTTATTTTGGTTTCCGGCCTAAAGGCTGCTGGCCTTCTGAAGGTGCGGTCTCTGAAGAAACCATGAGAGTGATTGCACGCCATGGGTTCACATGGACTGCTACCGGTGAAAATGTATTACGAAATAGTTTTGACGCCTCTGATATGAAAGATGCAAGCATCTACAAACCGTATAAATTATCAGGTGCAAGCCCAGCTTGTTTCTTCCGCGATGATGGTTTGTCTGATTTAGTTGGCTTTACCTATACTAAATGGGGTGCAGACGATGCTGTTGATGATTTTATAAACCATTTGTTGACCATAAAGTCTAATACAGAAAATGATAAAGACCGCGTGGTTTCTATTATTCTTGATGGTGAAAATGCATGGGAATATTATTCATATAATGGTTATTATTTTCTGCAAGCACTTTATCAGCGCTTATCGGAACATCCTGAACTAGATTTGACTACATTCTCAGAATGCCTGAAAAATAATATATCACCAGCTATCTTACCTAAGCTAGTTGCCGGTAGTTGGGTTTATGGTTCATTTTCTACTTGGATCGGTGATCCTGACAAGAACCGAGGTTGGGATTTATTAAGCCACGCAAAACAAAGCTATGACAAAGTGATGGCTGAAAACTCATTTGATGCAGAAACAAAACATGCATTGATGAGGCAACTCGCTATTTGTGAAGGCTCGGATTGGTTTTGGTGGTTTGGTGATTATAATTCAGCGGACAGTGTCAGTGATTTTGAGCGCCTATTCCGTTTACATTTATCCAATTTATACCAAATGCTGGGCGAAGAGGTTCCGCAAGAGTTATCAGACGTAGTATCACAAGGTGGCGGCGGTATTGAGCAAGGTGGCACAATGCGTCGAGGCGGAGAATAAGGAAAGAAAACAAATGAACCAAGCTCAAGCTCAGGTCTTCAGGCAACGTCGCTCAGGTGTGTTATTACATATTACAAGTTTACCTTCAGCTAATTTAGGCGAAGATGTTTTCCGCTTTGTTGACTTTTTAGAAGCTTCGGGTGTTTCTGTTTGGCAAATGTTGCCTTTAGGGCCGACACATACCGATGGTTCACCATATCAGTGTTTATCGGCACATGCTGGCAATGCAACGCTAATTTGCATGGAAACAGTACAAAATTTGTCATGGGCAAATGGCGACACATTAAAAGGTGAGCGCTTTTTAATTATGCTGGTTCATGCCTATCGTCAATTTATGGCGAATGCCACTACATTTGAAAAATCTACTTTTGATGATTTTTGTGAAAAGAATGCTTATTGGCTTGAAGATTATGTCCTTTACAGCGAAATTCGTCATTTACAACACACGACAGCGTGGTTTTATTGGCCTGAAGAATTACGTGATCGCCATCCAAAAGCAATAGCAAAAATACGTAAAGAACGTGAAGAATCACTAAATATACGTCGTTTTAGCCAATTTTTATTTTTTGAACAATGGCATGCACTTAAAGACTATGCCAATGAACGTGGTGTACTGCTATTTGGAGATATGCCCATTTTTGTAGCGCATGATAGTGCTGACGTTTGGGCTAACCCCGAATTGTTTACATTAGACAAAGAAGGGCAGCCAGAAAAAGTAGCCGGCGTGCCCCCCGATTATTTTTCAGAAACAGGTCAGCGTTGGGGTAATCCACTTTATCGTTGGGAAAATCATGAGTTGACCGACTATTTGTGGTGGCAACAACGTATGCAAACGCAGTTAGATCAGTTTGATTTAATTCGAATTGATCATTTTCGTGGTTTTGAAGCCTGTTGGGAAATTCCCGCGAGTTGTGAAACAGCGATCGATGGCGAATGGGTAGCTGCCCCCGGCGATGCACTTTTTAGTAAGCTCGTTGATGTTTTTGGAGAACTACCTTTAGTGGCAGAAGATTTGGGAATCATCACTGATGAGGTGACGGCTCTACGTGAAAAATATGCTATGCCGGGAATGAAAATTTTACAGTTTGCATTTGGTGATGATGCGAGCAATCCCTATCTGCCGCACCAACATACGCCGGATAGTGTGTCCTACACAGGAACACATGACAACGACACCACAATGGGCTGGTTTGAAGCACTTGATGATGGAATGAAAGCGCGAATTTATGAATATTTTGGTGAATCACATGAAGAAATGCCATGGCTACTTATTCGTGCATCACTAGCCACTGTTTCACAGCTTGCAGTGGTACCTATGCAAGATCTTCTAGGCTTAGATTCTAGTCATAGAATGAATGTACCTGGCACAATTGAAGGAAACTGGAGTTGGCATTTTGAATGGAATATGATCAATGAAAGTGTTGCACCAAGATTGAAGAATTTAAATACTTTGTATGGACGATATTAACAATGAGTGATAATCCAGCTTCTCTAAAATATGTAGAAACACATGAATGGGTGAAATCTGATGATTCAGCTGAATTAACCGTGGGCATTACTGATCATGCACAAGATTTATTAGGTGATTTAGTATTTGCTGAACTGCCAGAAGTCGGGCAGCGCTTTTCAGCTAAAGAAGAAGTTATGTTACTAGAATCAGTAAAAGCCGCATCAGATATTTATATGCCAGTAAGTGGCGTGATCTCAGCTGTTAACACTGCTTTAGAAGATTCACCAGAACTAATAAATGAAGATCCATTTGGTGAAGGTTGGTTATTTAAGTTGGAAGCAGATAATAGTACAGATATTGATGGTTTATTATCTGCACAAGAATATGAACATTCACTCGACGAATAAAATAATACCGTTATTCAGGACAAGTCTAATAGTAAGTTAAGGCTTGTAACAGCGTTGTAGTTATCCTTTATTTGAGGAATAAACCGCTCCCAAAACAACAGGATGCCTAGCACCGGTTACAGAAGTCAAATTGCCTGCTTGTTGGTTCATCGTTCTATAAGCTAGCCATGCAAAAGCACAGGCTTCAACCCAGTCAGGGTGCAAACCTAAATCCTCAGTTGTAGATACTTTCTTATTATCAAGCAATGATTGTAAGCGGTGTAATAAATAGTTATTATGCGCACCACCACCACATATAAATACATTACGGGCTGATTTCTTATAAGCATCAATATGGTTAGCAATGCTTAGAGCCGTTAACTCAACTAATGTTGTTTGCACATCGGCGGGGGCTAGCTGTTGAGAAAATTTAGCGAGATTAGTCTCTAGCCAAGCTTTATTGAACAACTCGCGGCCGGTGCTTTTGGGAATGTCATGTTTGAAATATGGTTCATCTAGAAAAATTGACAGCAATTTTTCATTACATTGGCCAGATTGAGCCCATTGACCACATTCATCATAGGCTTTATTAAGATGTAGCCTTGACCAATAATCTAAGAGGACATTGCCGGGTCCAGTATCAAAGCCAATTACCATTTCAGAAGCCGAAGCCGGCAATAGAGTAATATTGCTTATTCCGCCAATATTGACGATAACGCTATCTTGATTAAAATTACCAAACAGAGCTTGATGAAATGCTGGCACAAGTGGTGCTCCTTGGCCTCCGGCAGCAATATCACGTTGACGGAAATCTGCTACCGTAGTAATACCAGTAATTTCGGCAATAACGTTAGCATTACCAATCTGTAAGCTAAAAGGAAACTCACCAATAGGTGAGTGGAACAATGTTTGGCCATGGCTACCAATGGCGACAATGTTATTTTTAGATAATTGTTGTGACGCGAGTAGTTGGTTGACTGATTCTCCGATAAGTTGGCCTAGAGCTATATCAACTTCACCAAGCTCTTGTAAGCGGCATTGTGGCTCGATGATTAATGACTGTAATTTACGATGAAGCTGAATAGGAAAAGGAAATGTTTGTGCAGAAACAAATTGCAAGTCACCTAAGGAATCAAATGTAGTGATTGCAATGTCGACACCATCTAGGCTAGTGCCTGACATAACACCTATATAATAACTCACGAGAGAAATGCCTTAGTCAGTAGTTAGTGACTATTTAATGCCAGTGATGTCTCATTAATACCGTCAAGCTGTGCCAATAAAGACGAGGATTTTTTCTTGAAATCAGCACGATATTTTTTCGCTAGTGCGTCAGCTTTAGGTAGTTTTACAGTAAGAGGATTTCGGTGCACGCCGTTTATGCGGAATTCATAATGCAAGTGTGGACCTGTAGCCAATCCACTCATACCTACATAGCCAATAATATCACCTTGTTTTACCCGCTTGCCACGTTTCAAACCTTTCCTAAATTTTGACATATGACCGTATAAAGTAGAGTACTTACCTGCGTGAGAAAGGATAATGACACGACCATATCCACCTTTTCGTCCAATAAATTTAATTTTACCATCCCCTGTCGCCATAATAGGTGTACCTGATGGCGCTGCGTAATCAACACCTTTGTGCGCTCGTATTTTATTTAAAACAGGGTGTTTTCGGCCTAAGCTAAAACGAGAACTGATCCGTGTGAATTGGACAGGTGTTCTACTAAAAGCCTTGCGCATACTATCGCCATTGGGTGCATAAAAATCGCTTTCACCGGCACTATTGGTATAGCGGAGAGCTTGATATGTTTTTCCATGATTTGTGAATTCTGCAGCTTGAATAACGCCATCAGATACTTTTTCACCGTCAAGATAATTCTCAGTATAAATAACCTTAAAGTGATCGCCTTCTCTTAGATCTAACGCAAAATCGATATCCCACCCAAATATATGAGCTAATTGCATAACAAGGTTGTTTGATAGACCTGCGTCAATGCCTGCACCAAATAAGGAACTTTTTATAGTGCCAGATGCGACAACTTGCTCGCTATCATATTCCCTATTTATAGTGTTTATATTAAGACCTTCTTCAGTGGCTGAGATTGTAAGTGTTTTAATGGGGCTTAATATTAGCTGTAATGTTTGTAAAGATTTTGAATCTTGTAGTTCTTTGATATCAAAACGCAAAATTTGCCCGGGTTTTAGATTAAGAAGTGGTTTCACTTCTTTTCCTAAATGTGCAACGTTATATACATCTCGCGCAGATAAGCCAACTCTTGGGAAAATAAGTGATAAATTATCACCTGATTTTACCGTTATTTCTTGCCAATCAATCGCCTCTTCAGCGGTGCTGACAGTTTGCTCCTCTATCTTATCAGAAGTCGCCTGGAGTTCTTGTTGTTCTAATATAGCTAACTCAGCTTCACGAGCAGCATTAGCTATTTGTTTTGCATTGATAGGTGTTAGTGTTTCATCAACTATTTCGTCGGTGGCAGGTTTAGATAACTTTATAAGCTTGTCAGGTGTAGCGCTCGCAGAGGTAATATCTTGTTTGGCAACAGAAATAGTGGATGTAGTATTATATTGAAAAGTAGGATTTGAAATAGCCTGATTTTCAGTTGCCAAGCCGGGTAAATCAATAAGTTGAGATTGTGTAGAATTTACGACAGGTTTATTGGTTGCTAGAACCATTGAAGTAATAGAAACTCCAGCGATGGCGAGCAGAGATAATACGAGCAGGTTACGACCCTTACCTAACTTTTTAGCTTTGTTAGAAAATATATTAGTTTGATTAGAAGGGCGTATCAGTCTGTTTCGTTTCATGTATAAACTCAACTATTAAACACTTAAAGACCTATTTTCGCAGTATTTTCATAAGAATGGAAGCCTTTGTTGACCTGTTTTGTGATAATATTCGCGCAAATTAAAAATTCATCTGGAGAAAAAAATGCAATCGGTACAACAATCACTAGCAATAATACGACGTGGTGCAGAAGAAATACTGGTTGAAAGTGAGCTGATTGAAAAGCTTGAAATAGGTCGTCCATTGCGCATTAAGGCCGGTTTTGATCCTACTGCTCCCGATCTTCACTTAGGCCATACCGTATTATTGAATAAACTTAAGCAATTTCAAGATCTGGGTCATGAAGTTCTATTTTTAATCGGTGATTTTACTGGCATGATCGGCGATCCAACAGGTAAAAATGTAACCCGTAAGCCACTAACGCCCGAGCAAGTACAAGAAAATGCTAAATCATATCAAGAACAAGTGTTTAAAATTTTAGATCCTGAAAAAACTACCGTTGTTTTCAACTCACACTGGATGGATAAAATGTCTTCTGCGGATATGATTCGTCTAGCATCGAATCATACTGTAGCGAGAATGCTAGAACGTGATGATTTTGATAAACGCTATAAAGGCGGTCAACCTATTGCAATCCACGAGTTTTTATATCCTTTAATACAAGGTTACGATTCCGTTGAATTAGAAGCAGATGTTGAATTAGGTGGAACCGATCAGAAATTCAACTTATTAATGGGGCGTGAATTACAAAAAGCCTACGGCAAGGCGCAACAGTCAATTTTGACAATGCCTATATTAGAAGGGCTAGACGGCGTTCAGAAAATGTCGAAATCATTAGGTAACTATATAGGCATAAATGATAGCCCGAAAGATATCTTCGGCAAGTTGATGTCAATTTCTGATGACTTAATGTGGCGTTATATTGAATTACTGAGCTTTAGAGATTTAGATGCAATCCAACAATGGCGTGATGATGTTGCAGCTGGAACTAATCCAATTGAAATAAAAAAGACCTTTGCAGAAGAGATTGTGGCCAGATTCCATAGTAAAGAAGATGGTCAGCAAGCGCGTGAAGGCTTTGCTAAGCAGTTTAAGAAAGGCCAAATTCCAGATGATATTGCTGAGATCACGCTGACCGTGGGTGCAGAAGGTCTCGCAATTGCTAATGTTTTGAAAGATGCAGGCT
>CAYSGK010000050.1:5674-11203 GCA_964430395.1 uncultured Methylophaga sp. | reverse complement strand
TTCCGTTGGTTTTTTATCTATCACGGTTTTTGCCGCTATCAACTGCTCTGCTGATTCGATCTTTGTTTTCGGTGTAGTTGTTACTTCTGCCTTTAATTCTGTAATAATTGAAGAATCTGGATCTGTATCACTCAAATCTGTAATGTCTATTATTTCTATTGACTCATTATTATCTTCCACTTGCACATTTTCCGGCAAACTCTTGCCGCTTTCATCTTTGAGCGTATTTTCAGTAGTTTTTTCTTCAGGCTGACTAGTCGCAGATTCGGTTTTTTCAATAGCGTCTTTTTTAGGAATATCATGTTGTTCTATCTGCTTATCTAGAGCAGATGAAAACGAGGTCTCATCAGTGTTTTCTGGCTTTTTAGTTTGCTCTGTTCCTCTAGTTGTCTCGACTTTCGGACTAGCAGGTGCAATAGGTGTTTTTAGCAAAAGTTCTTGGCTCATTCTGACCTCTTAATTTCATCACGTTGATCAATACTTATCTACAAAAATTAAGATGCAATTAATACGCCAATATATGCCCGTTGCGCCTAAAATACGTGGGAACGGCTTTAGCCGTGAATGATGTTAATACCTGTGATCAATGAATTTGCAAATCATCTAAAAAAACTCCGTTCGCGGCTAAAGCCGCTCCTACCAAACTTTGAATTTAACTTACGGCGAAGAGTTTTTGAAAATTCGAAATTTCTATAATATTTTTAATTTCTGTGCCACACCGAGCTAATTCAATTTTAGCATTATCGCCACCAGCGTAATCACGTAATAATAAAAGCATGCCTAATGCCGAGCTATCCATATAATCTGTTGCTGAAAAGTCAATGACAAAATTACTACTGCTAGGTGATTTTTCATAGGCTTGTCGAAAATCACTTTGCACTGAAAAATCAAATCGTCCATCAATTTTAATTGTGTGCTGACTGCCATTTGTTGATGTTGTAACACTCATAATTCTTCCTTCATTGTTAAATAACACTGCTAAAACAGGTCAATTTCACCTGCATTTAAATCTTGTTGAGAAACCGCTTGATGTTCAACTGAAGCAATTTTTGGTTTTAATGCCACCAGGGTTTCTTCAAGCTTACTTAAGGTAGCACGATAATTTTCTATTAACTCAGGGTTCATTCGTGCTACATTTAATTTATCCACTAAACCAGACAAGTCTTGCACTGCATCAAGCCGGCGCACAATGTGCTCAGATAATTGAGTACACATATCTTCAAACTGTAATGAGGTAACGGCTTGATTGACCATAACATTAATTTGTTGACTAGCTTGCTCTGTTTGCTCAATCACCTCTGTTGAATGTTGCTGCACTTTAGCCATTGATTCCGACATATCTGTTACTTGTTGTTTACCACTCAGCGCTACATTCATATCAGCTGACACAATTTTATTGACTACTTCAGCTGCTTCTTTAAGCGATTGTTTCACCTCCATGGTTAGACCACTTATTTCATCACTAAATGCATCAGATTTCTGTGATAACTTTCGCACTTCATCAGCAACAACAGCAAACCCGCGACCCGCTTCACCTGCTCGTGCCGCCTCAATAGCCGCATTTAGAGCCAAAAGGTTAGTTTGTGAGGCGATATCCCTAACATCGCTGAGCAAATCAAATACATTATCTACACGCGTTGTCATATCATCAAGACGATGCACCAGATACATACTGTCTTTGCTGGTACTCAGCACTTGCTCAACAAAGTAGGTCAGTAATTTATCCGTTTCATTTACAAATGCGGCCAATCCTTCACCCTTATCATTCTGTTGTAGCAAGCTATTTAACATATTCGCTTGCTGTTGGCTTTGGCTATTAAGACCTTGAAAACTATCCGTGAGTTGTGTGATGGCATTTTGCACCAAATCACTGACTTGTTGACTTTCTGAGCGGATCATTTGCAACTGTTCATTTGCATGCTGTTGTGCTTCATTATGCATGGCATGGACAGTATCTGCTAAGTCTAAAACTGGCTCTTGCTTGATTTCCTCTGGCTTATCAACGGCAGAATGTGTCAGTAATTGCGGCAAAAATGTCCAAATTAATGTCGTTAGCACTACAAAACCTGCAGCTAAATAATTTGAGCTTAGTATCGCTATAGTTAGCAGTACTAAGCTTAACGCTATGGGAGCAAACCATTGCTTACTCATAATCATCCTTAATCTCCTTATAATAAAAGTTCTATATCCAGATATTATCTAGGTCATTAGCAAGTGTTATGCCATAATATCAATGACTTAGTCCTTTTATGCCGCTACTATTCAAATACTCACAATGAAGCCATTAACTTTGCGGCTATTTTAGTTAATGGTATTTGCAAGTCTGCCGCACCGATTTTAACTGCTTGCCCCGGCATCCCCCACACTACACTGCTTTTTTCATCTTGTACAAAATTAAAGCTGCCTGCCTCTTTCATTTCTAGCATGCCTTTTGCACCGTCATCTCCCATGCCGGTCAGCATTAAACCTATTGCATTGCCGCCAACATTTTGTGCCACCGAGCGAAATAACACATCGACTGATGGTTTATGTCGGCTAACAGCTGGGCCATCATTGAGTTTACAATAAAAACGGGCGCCACTTCGTTCCACCAGGAGATGTTTGTCCCCGGGGGCTATATATGCATGTCCATTTAATATTTGCTGGCCATCTTGTGCTTCACACACTTCTAGCGCCGACAAGCCGTTTATCCTTTCTGCAAAAGGGCCGCTAAAGGCTGCAGGAATATGCTGTGTTATTACTATGCCCGGACAATGCGCAGGTAAGGTTCGCAAAATATCTTTAATCGCTTCTGTGCCACCGGTAGAGGAACCAATGGCAATAACTTTATCCGTCGTTTTTAAATGTGAGGGGATCGCGCCGGGCGTTTGTTTTGCTAACACCGCATCTGCTGTTAATTTTTCTGTCACTTCTGTCGCGGCAGGTTTTTCTCGCATTAAAGCATGTACATTCACAGCCGCTGCTGTTTTGACTTTGCCTATGATTTCTTCGGCATAATTCCCCATTGTTTGCGAGAGATCAATTTTGGGCTTTGCTACAAAATCGACTGCTCCCAATTCTAGTGCTTCAAGCGTAACACCGGCACCTTGTTCTGTTAATGTCGATACCATGACTACAGCCATGGGATGAAGGCGCATTAGATTTTTAAGAAATGTGACGCCATCCATCCGTGGCATTTCAACATCTAAGGTTAAAACGTCTGGTTTAAGTTTTTTGATCTTTTCTCTAGCTTGATAGGGGTCAATAGCCGTGCCGACTACTTCAATATCAGGATCCGAATTCAGAATTTCGCTTAATAGTTTGCGAACTAAGGCCGAATCATCAACCACTAATACTTGTATTTTTGCCATAAACCTTCTCTAACTTAAATCATCGTTCAGTATAAAACTTGTGATTAGCATTGCCGTTAACATCATCACAATCTAAAATAATTCAACGCCACCAGAATCGGGCTGCACATCCAATTCGTGCTGGTAAGATTCTTCACGTTGAATTAAGGTTTCATTGTGCATGCTACGTAATTTTTTCACTTTCATTTTGCCTGTGGCGGGGTAATACATTACTTTTCTAGGGTAGATATCACCCAAATCTTTTGCTAATAACTGCAATTTTTCTGTGCGTAAATAATCAAGTACAAATTCAATATTTCTTGCACCCACATCAGATAGATTGGCGATAATCTTGCCACCGCCTGTTAGTTTAACTTCTAAATTTCTTCGGTTGCCACCACTGGCTAGAATCGTATTAATTAAATGCTCCATCGCATAACCACCATAACGTGTCGCCGAATCCATCCATGCATCACTAGCATGTTCGTTATGTGCTGGCAGCATAAAATGATTCATACCGCCCATTCCAAACACCTTGTCTCTGATGCAAGCTGAAACACACGATCCTAAAGTCGTTGCTATTGCTTCATCAGGGTTTATTGTCACATAATATTCACCCGGCAATATTTTAGCTGCCCATGTATTATGCCTACGATCCCAATAACGATTGATATGTTCAAATTCAGTTAAGCAAGAAGGCTGGAGGGGGCGTTGCTTAGCCATCATTAGACCTTTTGATAGATGGTGTGACCCAACGACTCGAACCGATCTGAGACTTTATATAAGGTCTCAGAATGGCCAATAAACAAATGTGCCTCTGGCGCTAAAATATCAGCATAACGATCAAATAAAACTCGTTGCGTATCTTTATCAAAATAGATCACAACATTTCGGCAAAACATGAGATCAAACGAGCCTTTCATGGGCCATTCATGCAACAAATTAAGTCGTTTAAAAGTAATCATCTGTTGCAACTCTGGGTGAACTCGCACCATTTCTGCATTATCACCTTTGCCACGCTTAAACCACCGCTCAATCACATCTTCTGGCAATCCTGTAATGCGCTCTTCACGATAAACACCACGTTTGCCATGTGCGACAACATTAGCATCAAGATCGGTCGCCAATATTTTTACATCCCATTGTTCAAAATCGGGTAATGCTTCTTTCAATGTAATCGCAATGCTATAAGGCTCTTCGCCGGTTGAACACCCTGCCGACCAAATCCGTAAGCGTTTATTAGAGCCTTTTTGTTCAACTAATTTAGGAATAAGCGTATCGGCTAAATAATCAAAGTGATGTTGTTCCCTGAAAAATGCGGTTAGATTCGTGGTGATGGCATTGATCATAAATTCTTGTTCATCAATATCACCAGCCTCTAATGCATCACAAAATTCATCAAATGATTCAAAGCGACCTTTGCGTATGCGTTTCGACAGACGGCCATACACCATATTTTTCTTGGCTTCAGTTAAAACAATACCGGTGTTTTCTGAAACAAATTGACGAATTCGCTCAAAACTGGCATCTGTAAACTCAAATTCGCGTTCACGTACTTCAGACATCCATTACCTCATATTAATAACATCATTCCAGCATGCTTTTTAGCTGAAATCTGTTTTTCAGTTTATATCCCTGGTCAGTCAATTTGCAGATAGTTAGCAATACACCTTCATTGCGAACATAGCCTAGTTGTCGGATGACGCTATGCTTATCCGACCTACGGGTTTGATCATGCATCTTCAAGTGATTTAGATACCCGTTACCATTGACTGCTCTGTTAAAACTCATCCCATTCATCATCGTCTTGTGATGCAGCTACCGGTGCAGGCTTTGGCTTAGCTGTTGCTTTACGCTTTTTTGCAACCGGTTTCGCTTTTTTAGGGGTAGATACCTTTTTAGGTGTTACCTTTACCTCTGCTACTGGTTCCGAAGTTTCAACCGCACCATCTACGCTAAAGAAAGACATTAATCGCTGTAAATTTTTACCTTGCTCATCTAACGATTCACTTGCCGCCGCCGCTTCTTCCACTAAGGCTGCATTTTGCTGCGTCATTTCATCCATTTGGCCTACTGCTTTGGTGACTTGTTCAATACCTTGAGTTTGTTCTGACCCTGCCGCCGCAATTTCAGAAATAATATCGCCCACTTTTTTCGAGCTGGCTACAATTTCTTCTAATGTACGTCCAGATTCATCCAC
>CAYSGK010000050.1:0-5574 GCA_964430395.1 uncultured Methylophaga sp. | reverse complement strand
CTTAAATCTAAATTGCCTTCCGAAATTTCTGTTGCAGCTGTGCTGATGTTATCCGCTGATTCATTAATCTCTTCCATCGTCTCTGCTAAACTTGAAATTGTTTTATTCATTGTGCCAGCGAGCTCAGCAAACATCCCTTGATAGTCACCTTCTATTTTAGTTGTTAAATTGCCTTCTGACAGCGCTTCTGAAACAGCAATCGTTTCTTTTGTTGGAGCCAACACCGCATCCATAATATTATTGACACCCTCGGCTATACTTTTCATAAAGCCATCATAAGCTGATGTGTCAATTCGTTGTTCTAATTCACCAGCCTGTGCCGCATTTATCAAATCTTGAACTGCCTGTTCAGCATTGACTTGATCGGTAATATCTTTCCACTCAACCATATTGCCCATATAGTTGCCGTTATCATCAACAATTGCTGTCGCATTTAAATCAAAATGAATATTTAACAATTGAATTTGATTTCGGTATGGCAAATTATCTAAATCAGATAAAATACCTTTTTGCAGTGCAGGATCTTTATGAAAATCATCGATACATGTCCCTACCAATTTAGCTAAATCAATTTTAGGGAATACCTTTCGTAATTCGGGGAGTCGATTCTCCAATAAATGCATGACAGATGGATTTGCATAGGTAATAACTCTATCCTTATCACACATCATCAATGCCGTGGTTGCACCATCGACTGCTGATTTCATAATTGCTAATTCTTGTTGTTTATCATCTTGATTTGTCATTTCATTAGTCTCCATCGACTCATACGCTTCTAACATAATTGTAACTACTTTGTTTAGGATGTTTTGCCATGCTTGTTGAACGTCTTTTGTCCATAATTCACTAGCAAATTCAGCCATTACGGCCAATAGATTTTCTGCAAATACTGGATAATGATCTGCACTACCTCCATGCTCAACATGCAACACCGCAACACTGAATAAATAATCTTTTAATATTTCAGGTTTAGGTAAGTTTTGTACCAGTAGCTCTAAGGATGCCAGCATGTTCTTCTGCTGACCTTTAGCTGTAATGCCTTTAAACAAAGGCTTAAGCTCTGGGTGCTCGCCAAATAAACGCTCATAAAACCGTGATGACATGGCTTCGCCTTGGGGTGCTAAAGCGGCAAAACTTTGCTGTATTAACTCTATTTCAGTTTTTACTTTTACAGCTTTACTATGCGTAGCTCTTCGCTTTCGGGTTCGTTTTACCGGTGCTTTCTTAGGCTCAATATCACCTTCACCTAACCACGCCAGTGGATCATCACCCATTGGTTTCTTTTTCTCAGCCATTAGCTGGTTCTCCCTTTCAAAAGGTCTTGAGCAAGCGCTGAATAATCTTCTGCTCCGGCACTTGTATTTTTATAATCAAATATTGTTTGCCCAAAACTTGGGCTTTCTGCTAGCGATACATTTTCTCGAATCACGGTGTTAAGTACTCTCCCTGGAAAATACTTTAAAATTTTATTTCTGACTTCTTGTGTCAAACGCCTGCGTAACTGCATGCGTGTTGAAACCAGCCATAATTTAATGCTTTGTCCGGTAAAAGATTCCGCACCTTTCAAAATCTGCATCATCCGTGATAAGCCATGCAATGAGAGATAATCACCTGATATAGGGACCAATACTTCTGTCGCCGCAAACATGGCGTTCATACCCAATAATCCTGATGATGGAGGGCAATCAATTAATACAAAGTCTTGTTCTGATAAGCTAGATACTGCAATAGCTTTTTGTAATACGTAAGCTCGTTCAGAGCCTCCTTTAATAGTATGTTCAAAATCAGCAAGCCGTTTTCCTGCTGGCACGACCATTAAATTATCTTTCACCGAAAGGGTGAGTTCATCGAGGTGTATCTGATCTAATAGCACTTCATCAATACCGGGTAAGGCCGCATCTAAACCATAACCCGTTGCTATTTGAGCTTGAGGATCCATATCTAACAGCGTTACCTTTTTGCCTGCCAAAGCCAAAGCATGACCGAGGTTAATGGTTGTAGTCGTTTTCCCCACGCCGCCTTTTTGATTCATGATAGCTATTACTCGACTCATTTCTCTACCTGCGGGGTTTAACCCAAAGCCTTAACGCGTAATAAACGATCTATATTGAGGATCATCATCATTTCACTGCCTATGGAGACTAATCCTGAAATAAAATCGGTGCTTATACTTGTACCAAAATCGGGGGAGGGCTTAATCTCTTCCGGTAAAATATTATGTGCATCTGATACCCCATCAACCACCACGCCTACCGTACGCTGCGCACCTTCACCCACATTGAGCACCACTACCACGGTGGTCGGAGTATATTCTCGCGCTGGCATATCAAACCGTAATCGCAAATCAACTACGGGAACAATTGTTCCCCGTAAATTTAATACGCCACACAAATAATCAGGCGTGTTAGGAATATGCGTTACGCTTTCCCAGCCTTTAATTTCTTGCACTCGTAATATTTCAACTCCATATTCTTCATCTCCAAGCAGAAACGTTAAATATTGCTCGGTTCTGTCATCAACATCACCTAAAGAATCATTTAATTGTTGTAACTCACTCATTTTATAACTCCTAGGCTGCACGTTCGCTTGTAATAACTTTTGCTAATGATGGGTCACGATAAAGTGCCATTAATCCGGGTACATCAAGTATTAATGCAACGTTGCCATCACCTAGAATTGTTGCCCCTGACAAACCCACAACTTTGCGATAATTTGTCTCTAGACTTTTAATCACAACCTGTTGTTGACCCAATAGGTCATCAATAAATAAGCCTATTTTTTGACCTTCGCCTTCAACAATAACCAATAAACCTTCTTCTAGATCTGTTATTGTCGGCTCTAAATTAAAGATGTCATATAATCGAATAACGGGTACATACTCATCGCGCAATGGATACAGCTCACCCTTACCTGATACATATTTCATATCACTTTCTTTTACTTCTAATGTTTCAATAATAGAAATCAGAGGAACAATGTAATTTTCATTAGCAACTCGAATGGTTTGTCCATCCATAATGGCAAGCGTTAATGGCAGGCGAATAGTAAATGTAGAACCCTCTCCACGTTTAGATTTAATTTCTACACTGCCGCCTAGACCAGTAATATTGCTGCGAACCACATCCATGCCCACGCCACGGCCTGATATATCACTCACTACATCGGCAGTTGAAAATCCGGGTAAGAAGATAAGCTCATGTATCTTTTCTGGGCTTAAGTCGGCATCTGCTTCCACTAAACCTTTTTCTACTGCTTTGCTGAATATTTTTTCTTCATTTAAACCCGCACCATCATCAACAATTTCAATGATGATATTGCCACCTTGATGAAAGGCATTTAACTGAATAGTTCCTGTTTCATCTTTGCCTGCCGCCAACCTAACTTCAGGTGTCTCTAAACCATGATCCAGCGAATTTCGCACTAAATGTACCAATGGATCGCCGATTTTTTCCATCACCGTTTTATCCAGTTCTGTTTGCTCCCCGGTCAATTTAAGCTCTACTTTTTTACCTGACTTATCAGATAAATCATGAACTAATCTTGGGAAGCGGTTAAATGCAAAACTAATCGGTAACATGCGAATTCGCATAATCGCTTCTTGCATTTCACGGCTATTTCGCTCTAGTTGAGCCAAGCCATCGATAAGTTGTGGCAGCATATTTGGTACAAAATTATCGCCAATCTGACTTAACATCGATTGGGTAATAACTAGCTCACCCACCAGATTAATCAGTGAGTCGACTTTATCTGTTCCGACTCTAATAGAGGTTGCCGCAGGCGGAGATGCCGCTGCTTTTTTAGCCACCGCCTTGACGGGCGATGGCGCTGGCTCAGAAGAGGGTTCAGATTTGCTTTCTTGTTGAACTTCAGCCACTGGATCTGCTACATTTTTATCTAGCTGTGCAACGGCAATTTCAACATTTGTCGGTGCTTGCATAATGGCTTCAATCTCTAAATCACAGTCATCATCTACCCACTCAAAGATCTCGACGACATCGTCTTTTGAAATATCGCCTTTTAAGGTAAGATGCCATGAAAGATAGCTATCTTCTGGTTCCAATTCGGCAAAATCAGGTAAGCCATCATCATTTAGCTGTGATGTTAGGTCGCCTAAGCTAGCTAGCTCTCGTAACATTCGGACAGGGTCATTACCTGTCTGAAATAAATGTTTGTGAGGATGAAATGTAATCTGCCATCCTGCTATTTTTTGCTCTGCATTTTCTTCTGACGTGGTAACATCATGAGCATCTTCATCACCCGAATCTGCTGCTGATTTTTCACCTGCCAGCATCGCTGCAAGCTGTTTATTAACCGCTGCGATACGCTCGTCATCGGTGTCTGTTTTTTGTTGCACTGCTGTCAGCATTTCTCGTAACACATCAACGGCTTCTAAGAGCAAATTGGTTGAGTCTGAAGTGACCTCTCGCTGTCCATTTCGCATTTCATCTAATAGTGTTTCCATTACATGTGTGAATTCAGATACGGCCATAAATCCAAAGGTGCCTGCCCCTCCTTTTATGGAGTGTGCGGCTCTAAATATAGTGTTAATAGCATCAATATCAGCGGCTCCTTCATCTAAGTTTAAAAGCCCATTTTCCATGGCATCTAAACCTTCGAAGCTTTCTTCGAAGAAAACATCGTGAAATTGTGAAATATCAATACTCATAAGTCGTTCCTGTTAAATTTAGAGCACAATCTAGCTGAAAATATGCCGTAAGCCATTGTTTGTTAAGGAAGGGGGTTATCCCAGCACTTTTTTTATCGTCGCTAATAATTGATCGGGATTAAAAGGCTTAACCAGCCAACCCGTTGCGCCTGCTGCTCGACCTTCTTGTTTTTTTTCCATACCTGCTTCAGTTGTTAGCACTAAAACGGGGGTAAATTTGAATGCTGGCAGCGCTCGTAATTCTCGTGTCAAAGTAAGCCCATCCATCACTGGCATATTGACATCCGTCAGCACCAGATCAAATGATTTTGTTTTTGCAATATCTAATGCTTGTTTACCATCTGCCGCATCTGTCACTGTGTGACCTGCAGCCTTTAATGTGAACGACACCATCTGCCTCATTGATGCTGAATCATCAACTGCTAAAATATTTGCCATAGCTTCTTTTTCTCCTTATTTTCATTTTTACTTTATACATATTCTATTGTGGGGAGACTATACCGTCTCATCTTCCAAATTCATTAATTGTGTTAAACCCAAAAGCTTGGCACTTCTAATAAAGGCCTCACTTGGTTCACTCCATTTTAACGGGCTACCATTTGTAACGGCCTCTTTGGAAAAAGCATAAATCATTTGTAATGCGGCAGCATCAATGCGCTCTACTTGACTGACATCGAATTGAATTTCATGTCCTTCAGATAATTCCATTAAGATTTGTGTATGCATATCACCGACACCACTAATACCTAATGCATCGCCACAATCAATTATTATTGCTTTTGCCATTCTTTACTCCAAAATTACTTAATAACGTATAAAATAGTCACCATACCCATGCTACTTCAATCTGTATGTTTCAGTGGGATTTAAAAACGTTTTAGGCAAGGCATTGATTGCTGATAATGGTT
>CAYSGK010000049.1:0-11226 GCA_964430395.1 uncultured Methylophaga sp. | reverse complement strand
GGTAGCGTCCCCTTTAAAAGGCATGGTTGAAGCTATCTTTAATGCTATTGAAGCATCCATGCTTGATTTTCGGGCGCGTCCTCAGCAAGTTGCGATGAGTCAGTTTATTGCTGATCGTCTGAAGTTACCTGAGCATCAACGCATGGCCGTGGTTGAAGCGCCAACTGGGGTGGGCAAGACTTTAGCCTATTTAGCTGGTGCGATTGATATTGCTTTAACGCAAAAAAAGATGTTAGTAATCAGCACGGCAACAGTCAATTTGCAGCAACAATTGTTGCATAAAGATTTGCCCGAGTTTGCTCGCGCTACCGGTAAAGAAATTAAGTTTATTCAGGCAAAAGGACGTAGGCGTTATCTTTGCCCTAGCAAACTCTCTAGTGTAGTGGATAATAATCAGCAAGATTTATCATTTGATGTCGATAGTAAATATCTAAAAGCCAAACGACAGGTTAGGGCGAAAGAACTTTTTCAGCAGTGGGATAAAGGTCAATGGGATGGCGACCGTGATAGTCGTATTGATGCCATTGAACCGGCTCTTTGGAGTGAAATATCGACAGATTCTGAAGGCTGTGCTGGTAAGGGTTGTTCTAAATATCAGCGTTGCCCTTATTATCAAGTACGCAAAGAAATGTCCTCGGCACAGGTGATTATTGCGAATCATGATTTGGTGTTAAGTGATGCTGATTTAGGTGGTGGATTGGTACTGCCGAATCCTGAAGAAGTACTGTTTATATTTGATGAAGCACATAATTTGCCACAAAAAGCTTTAGATCATGCTGCAAAGGCACTCAATTTCACTCAGCTTTATCAAACAACTGAAACCGCAGATAGTGTATTGAAAAAGCTTACCAAAGCTTTAGCTTATCGGCAGCATGACTTTGGTTTTATGCTGATGGAGTTACGGCGTGACTTGCCGGGCGTTATCACCTTGTTGCAACAATTAGAAACAATGCTACTAAGTGATGATTTGGTTAAAGATGTCGTGTCAGGAAAAATTAGCGAGCCACGAATTTATTGGCAAAGCCCATTAGTTAAAGCGATGATTACGCCGTGCCAAGGTTTATTGCAACGCGCTAATATTATTTATAAGCATTATAAGGTGTTTGCTCAATGGCTAAAAGATGGTATTGAAACACAGCAAGTTCCTCAAAAGGTGGCAGAGGTATTATTGCCCCAAGTGGGTACGGTACAGAATATATTTGGTTATTTAATTGATTTTATGGGTTTGTTTTTGGATGAAGATAAACCCAATATTCCGCCTAATGTACGTTGGTTGTCGTATGAGAAATTTGCTAAAACCAATACCTTGGTGGTGAATGCTGGCCCAATGACCGCCGCTTATTTTCTGGAAAACAGTTTATGGAATAGGGCGTATGGTGTCGTGTTGACGTCGGCAACTTTGCGTGGTTTAGGTTTATTTCAGCGTTTTAGAAGTGATTGCGGTTTAAAACGCTTTAATGAAGGTCATTTTCTGGCCGTGGAATCGCCCTTTGATTATCAACAACAGGCTACTTTATCGTTGCCTGAAATGAAAGCCTTGCCCAATGAAAATTTTGAAGATTGGCAACGTGAATTAGCCATCCAATTACCCGAGTTAATTGACACGGCTGAGGCAACCTTGGTGCTATTCACCTCTAAAGTGGTGATGGATTCAGTCTATCAACAATTGCCTATAGAATTTTCATCACGTATTTTATTGCAGGGTGATACTTTATCGCCTAAAAACATGTTGCTTGAGCATGCTAAGCGCGTGACAGCAGGCTTAGGTAGTATCATTTTTGGAATGGACCGCTTTGCGGAAGGCGTCGATTTGCCAGGTAAATTATGCCGTCATGTGATTATTACCAAATTACCTTTTCCTGTATTCACAAGGCCGATTGAGCAAGCAAAACAAGAGTGGATTTTACGTTCTGGCGGCCAGCCGTTTGTCAGTTTGTCACTGCCTGCTGTTAGTATTAGGTTGATTCAGGCTTGTGGACGATTGTTGCGAAAGGAAACTGATTCGGGGCGTATTACTATTTTAGATCGACGGTTATTAACAAAGGCTTACGGTAAGCAATTATTGCAACATTTACCGAATTATAAAATTTTGTAATATTTAGCCAGTTAAATCGTCTAAATATTTGAGAGTAAATGAGCAGATAAATGTCAAAAACGGATTATGATTTATGTATTATTGGCGGCGGGGCTGCAGGGCTAGTCACCGCTGCTGGTGCCGCGGCATTGGGTGCCAAGGTGATCTTAATTGAAAAGCATCGCTTAGGTGGCGATTGCCTTTATACGGGGTGTGTACCGAGTAAAACATTACTTCATTGTGCTGATGTTGCTCAGACGATTAGAACATCACAAGATTTTGGCCTTTCAGCAACCATTGACACCATTAATCAAAATACGGTGATGCAACGTGTCGCTGACGTAATAAAAACTATTGAGCCGAATGATAGCCCCGAACGATTTAGGGAGATGGGAGTTGAAATAGTGTTTGCTGAGGCGCGATTTATTGATGAAGATCGTTTAATAATTGAAGGGCGTGAGATCAGCGCACGAAAATTTGTGTTGGCTACAGGTTCTAGACCTTTTATTCCGCCTATTTCAGGCTTGGATTCTACAGATTATTTAAGCAATGAAACCATTTTTCAACTCACTGACAATGTCGATCATTTAGTTGTTATTGGTAGTGGGGCGATTGGTTGTGAAATGGCGCAGAGCTTCGTTCGCTTAGGCAGTAAGGTGAGTTTGGTCAGTGGTTCGGGGATCTTGCCTAGAGAGGATTCTGATATGAGTGATGTAGTTCAACAGCAGTTTATTGATGAAGGAATTGAATTATATCTAAATTGTCATGTACATTCAGTTGAAAAGCTTAAATCGGGATTGTGCGTTCAATTAGATGATTCAACTAAGATAACAGGAAGTCATTTATTAATTGCAACAGGGCGACAAGCAAATATTGAAAACTTAGGGCTAGAAAAAGCCGGAGTGATAGTTGAGAATAAACGATTAAAGCTTGATGCTCGACTGCGAACTAGCAATAAAAAGATCTATGCCTGTGGCGATGTGGCTGGGCCTTATCTGTTCACCCATATGGCAGAGCATCAAGCTGGCATTGTGTTGCGAAACACGTTATTTCACCTGCCTGCAAAAACACAAACTAAACATATTCCTTGGTGTACTTTCACATCACCAGAATTAGCACGTGTTGGCTTGTCAGAGCATGAGGCACAACAGTCTGGCATTAAATATAGAGTCTATGTTTTTCCTTTTTCAGAACTTGATCGTGGTATTACCGATGGTGAAACAAACGGTATGGCAAAAATTATAACTTCACCTAGAGGAAAATTATTAGGTGCTTGTATTGTAGGCTCTCATGCGGGAGAATTAATTGCTGAATATGTGTTAGCTTTGTCGCAAGGGCTGAAGGTATCAGCATTAAGTAATACCATTCATATCTATCCGACCTTAGCACAAATTAATCGACGTGTAGCCGATCAACGAATGAAAGAATCATTAACACCGAGTCGGAAAAAATGGATTAAACGACTATTTGGTTTGCGAGGGGAGCAGTAGTGGCGAAGAAACTTATTCTTGGTAGTATTTTATTGGGGCTTGTCGCCTTATTTTTTGCCTATGGAGGTCAAGAATATCTCAATTTTGACAGCCTTAAACAACATAAAGATGAATTATTGGCTTATTCTCAAGCTCATTTCTGGCGCACATTTTTTATTGTTGGAGGTATTTATATTCTATCAACAGTTTTAAATTTGCCTGGTGCTGCAATTATGTCTTTAGCCATTGGTTTTATTTTTGGCCGTTGGTATGGTGTGTTATTAGCAACAACAGCGTCAACAATTGGCGCAGTATTGGTTTTTTGGATTGCACGTTATTTAATTGCAGATTGGGCGCGTGCTCGAATGGAAAAGATGCCGTCAACACAAAAGATCATGACAAAACTACATGATGATGTGTTTGGATATTTGCTGTTTATGCGGGCTGTGCCGTTATTTCCATTCTGGTTTGTTAATATGACCTTTGCGTTTAGCCCGATAAATACCAGGAATTATGCTATTGGTACTTATGTGGGTATGTTTCCTGTTAGTTTTGTATTGGTGAATTTGGGGCAATCTTTATCAACGGTTAATTCGATGTCTGAATTATTTACCGGCGAAGTTATTTTTTCATTCGCCTTGATTGGAATCGTGGCGTTTATTACCACAATGGTAATGCGTTATCGTAATTCAAAAGAAATGGCCGCAGAAGTCTCTGAATCAACATGATTGACACATTACCTTATTTGGAGAATTCAAACTTTCCTATACTGTCACGCGGCAAACTAGAAATCTTGCAGCTTAATTTGGGGTATTTGTGTAATCTTAGTTGCTTACATTGCCACGTCAACGCTGGGCCCAAGCGTACAGAATTAATGTCTAAGCAAACGATTACTCAGATCTTGGCCTTTGCTAAAAAGAATGTTATTAAAACATTGGATCTAACAGGCGGCGCACCTGAAATGAATCCACATTTTAAATATCTAGTTCGTGAAGCATCTAAGCTTAATATTGCAGTTATTGATCGCTGTAACCTTGTTATTTTAGAAGAGCCAGGATATGAAGATCTGGCTGATTTTCTAGCGGATCATAAAGTAACTATCGTTGCATCATTGCCTTGTTATTTAGAAGAAAATGTTGATAAACAAAGGGGAAATGGTACATTTCAAAGAAGTATTTCCGCATTAAAGCGTTTAAACAAGCTAGGGTATGGTCAACAAAATAGTGATTTGAAATTGGATCTGGTCTTTAATCCTCAAGGAGCGACATTACCTCCAGCACAAGATACATTACAGCAAAGTTATAAAGAACATTTGAGTGACCACTATAATATCGTCTTTAATCGACTTTACACTATTGCTAATATGCCAATCAAACGATTTGGTAGCACGCTGATTAGCAAAGGCTTGTTTGAAGATTATATGCAGTTATTGATGACGAGTTTTAATGCTGACACTATAGAAAATGTGATGTGCATAAATACCATCAGTATAGATTGGCAAGGTTATGTTTATGATTGTGATTTTAATCAAATGCTTGATTTGCCCTTAGCAGACAAATCGTCAAATATACATATTGCTGATGCGCTTGATGATACGCTAGAATCTCAGAAAATTGCCACTCGACAACATTGTTATGGCTGTACCGCCGGGCAAGGCAGTAGTTGTGGCGGTGCTTTATCATGATTTTAACTTTAAAAAAAACAGACCGAAAAATTATAATTAAGGAACAAAGATGGAATTAGAACACAGCGTATTGGATCGCTATTCAGAAGGGGCAGATGAAGTTCAGCCTGATTTATGCTGTCCGGTTGATTATGATGCCAGCTTATTAAAATTATTACCGCAGGAAATTATCGATAAAGACTATGGTTGTGGTGACCCATCTCGTTATGTGAAAGAGGGCGATATCGTGCTCGATCTAGGTGCAGGTTCTGGCAAGATTTGCTATATGGCAGCTCAACTTGTCGGCGATAATGGTAAAGTCATTGGTATTGATATGAATGATGATATGCTGGCATTGGCACGTAAATATCAAACAGAAATGGCTGAAAAACTCGGTGGTGATAAAGTCACATTTGTTAAAGGGCTGATTCAAGATTTAGCCGTCGATTTAGATGCCGTTGATGCACAGCTTAAACAAGCGCCTATTAGTGATGCAGAAAGTCTGATTCGTCACCAACAATGGCAACAGAAACAATCTAACGAAAAGCCTCTTATTGCAAATAATAGTGTTGATCTGGTTGTTTCTAACTGCGTACTTAATTTAGTTGAAGACAGTCATAAAACAAAGATGATCGAAGAGGTTTTTCGAGTAACTAAACCGAGTGGACGTGTTGCTATTTCAGATATTGTCAGTGATGAATTTGTGCCACAACATCTTAAAGATGATCCCACTTTATGGAGTGGCTGTATATCAGGCGCCTTGCAAGAACAAGAAATGTTAGATGCATTTGTTAAAGCTGGCTTTGTAGCCGTTGCCTATGATAAATGGGAGAGTGAGCCATGGCAGGTTGTAGAGGGCATTGAATTTCGCTCTGTAACCATCACTGCAACTAAGCCGAAAGCTGATCCTTGCTTAGATGTTGGCCATGCAGTGATTTATCGCGGTCCTTATTCCGAAGTGTATGATGATGAAGGTCATGTTTATCCTCGTGGTCAGCGCATTGCAACTTGTGCGCGATCATTTGAATTAATGACTCAGGGTATTTACGGCGATGACTTTATTGGAATTACACCCAAGATATTACAAGAACCAAAAACATGGTGTGCGCCAGCTGGAACCCTACGCCCAGCACTAGAAACGAAAGGTGGCGCCCATACGGGCATCAGTGAATGTTGTAGTGGTGAAACGGATTGCTGCTAAAAATATGGCTGATATAAGCATTATCATTCCCACTTACAATGAAGAAGTAGGGATCATTACATTTTTAACTAAGCTTCAGGCGCTTCGGCCGGAGTGTGAATTGATAATCGTTGATGGCGGCAGCGAGGATGAGACCGTAACTTTAGTAGAAGAGTTAGTTGATGATGTTGTGAAATCAGATAAGGGACGTGCATTGCAAATGAATGTTGGTGCCGCCATGGCGAGTGCTCCGACTTTACTTTTTCTTCATGCCGATACTTTTTTACCTAAAGATGCATTTCAACAGATTCAACAGGCAATAAAAAAAGGCTTTCAATGGGGTCGATTTGATATCAAACTCACTGGAAAATCGCTTGTCTTAAAGATTGTAGCGTGGATGATGAATAAACGCTCGTGTTTAACCGGTATTAGTACTGGCGATCAGGCTTTGTTTGTAGATAAAACATTGTTTGATGAACTTGGAGGTTACGCCAATATAGCCTTAATGGAAGATATTGAATTATCATCGAAATTAAAAAAACAAGCTAGGCCTTATTGTGTAAAAACAAAGGTTATTAGCTCCAGTAGGCGATGGTTAAGTTTTGGCGTGACCAATACCATCTTATTGATGTGGTGGCTACGCTTACGCTATTTTTTAGGTACCGATCCTACAGATTTAGAGCAGCTTTATAGAAAAGGGCAATTTTGGAAAACCTAGATCGATTAATTATTTTTATAGCTGTTTTGGTCATGATGATTCTTTGGGAAATTATCGCTCCACGTCGCCAAATACTAATTTCACGTTGGCAACGCTGGTCTGTCAATTTTTCACTCTCTATTCTTAATATACTTATAATGCGAATAAGCATTGCCACAGCAGCAGTGTGGGCGGCTAATATTGCAATGGAATATAAATGGGGCTTGTTAAACCTTATTTTATTGCCGAATGCTATCAAGCTTATCCTTGGTTTGGTTTTACTTGATCTTGCTATTTATGGTCAACATCGAGCATCACATCGCTGGTCATGGCTGTGGCGATTGCATAAAATTCATCACACAGACTTAGATTTTGATGTCACTACAGCCATCCGGTTTCATCCAATAGAGATATTCCTTTCAATGAGTTATAAGGTTATTTGCATCTTAATTATAGGTGCAAGTCCAAGTGCTGTAATTTTGTTTGAGATTATATTAAGTAGTTGCGCTTTATTTAATCACAGTAATATCAAGATCCCTCTTAGCGTTGATAAAGTGCTACGGTTATTTATTGTGACACCCGATATGCATCGTGTTCATCATTCCGTGATTAAGCATGAAACAGATAGTAATTATGGCTTTTCGATTAGTCTATGGGATAGATTGTTTAATAGTTATATTGATCAGCCAAAGCTGGGACATACAAATATGAAAATAGGTTTGGCTCAATACCAGCAAGTAGAAGATGTGAAGATACCTCGATTATTGTTGATGCCGTTTAAACGTGCCCTATAAATATCCTGACGCAGTTATTCTGGTTTTTTGTAAAGCGCCTGTAGCAGGCCAAGTAAAAACACGGTTAATGCCTAAACTTACTGCACAACAAGCAGCTAATGTTCATATTGAATTAACTGAAAGAACTTTGTCGTTATTGTTTAGTGCGCAAATATGCCCCATTCAGCTTTGGTGCTGCCCTGATACAAGTCATACTTTTTTTGAACAATGTAGGAATAAATACAATATATCGTTAGTTGTACAACACGGAAAAGATCTTGGTGAACGTATGCAGCATGCGATTGCCACTGCATTGCAGACATCAGCTAACGTAATATTAATCGGTAGTGATTGCCCTTCTTTTAAAGCAGAAGATTTTAAATCTGCAATTTATGCCCTGCAACAGAAAAAAGACACTGTTGTTATTGCCCCAGCCGAAGATGGAGGGTATACAATGATAGCGATGAATCAGCCTTACCCAGAATTATTTTCTAATATGACTTGGGGACATAATAAGGTTTTGCATGAAACTATTAAACGTATCGTTAAACTTGATTTAACACTTTTTGAATCACGACAACAATGGGATATTGATACGTATCAAGACTTGCAAAGATTTCGTGACAACAGCTAAAACGTAACATTGGTAGATTTTATGTGTCTGCACTATTAATCGTTCAGGATGGTTGCCAGCTATCTGCAAATTGAATGGTCACAGGTATACCTAAAGGATAAAGCTATGACTATAACGCGAATTATTACACTTATTCTTCTTGTATTGCTATCTTGGTTTCTATTTACTGTAGCAAAAAACGCAACGTCGACAATAACTGAGAGTGAACAATATAAATTAGCAAATGCTGTTACCAGTGCACATCGTGTGCAAGCTAATAAAGCAAGAGATAGTTATCGCAACCCTGGCAAAACATTGGCCTTTTTTGGAATTCGATCAGATATGACAGTGGTTGAAGTATGGCCAGGAAAAGGATGGTATACCGAGATTATTGCTCCTTTTATCAAATCAGGGAATGGTCAATTTATTGCTGCGGGCTTTCCTCAGAATGCTGGGCCAGAATGGCGGCAGACTATGGCGAAAGAGTACCAAGACTGGATGGAGCAATCCCCTGAGCAATATGATCAAGTCAAAGTGGTTGAGCTAGGTCCTCCTTCTTATTGGAATCTTGCACCTAGTGAAAGTGTTGATGCTATCTATACTTTTAGAAATGTTCATAACTGGTTAAAAGGGGGGTATGAGACAAAAATGTTCGACACCTTCTATAAGGCTTTAAAGCCGGGTGGCATTTTGGGTGTAGTGGATCATCGTGCACGTCCTGATACCGATATAGAAACAATGAAAACATCTGGATATCTTACTGAGAAGCTTGTTATTTCACTCGCTGAACAAGCAGGGTTTGTGTTAGAGGCTAAATCAGAACTTAATGCTAATTCGCTAGATGATACGAATCATCCTAAAGGAGTTTGGACATTGCCACCAACATTACGCTTAGGTGCCAAAGATCGAGAGAAATATTTGGCTATAGGTGAAAGCGATCGGATGACACTTCGTTTTAGAAAAGCAGATTTAAAATCGAGGAATAAATTATGAGTGAATACAGCAGTCATCTCTCACCAATCGATATTAATACAGCCGAACCTTTAGCTAAAGCTGTGTTAGATAAGGCTCAGGCACAGGTTGGCTTTATTCCCAATATGTATAGCAATATGGTTAATATGCCTGGTTTATTAGATACCTATTTAACGGGGTATACCGCATTTAGGGAACAAGGCAATTTTAACTCAGATGAGCAAGAAGTCGTATTTTTAACGATTAGCAGAGAAAACGAATGTCATTACTGTGTTGCCGCCCACAGTATGTTAGCCGACACTATGTCAGGTGTACCCACAAATGTGACCAACGCTATTCGACAAGGCAGTGTAATTGAGGATAGTAAGCTAGCAGTTTTACATGACTTTACGCATCATATGTTAATGACGCAAGGCAGACCAGATGATAATGCTGTACAACTATTTTTAGATGCAGGCTATAGTGAGCGGCAGGTTTTAGCCATTATTTTAGCAATTTCAGTTAAAACGCTCAGTAATTATAGTAATCACATTTTTGATACTGAATTAGATGCCATGTTTCAGGATAGGGCGTGGCATAAATAAAAACCAATAAGTTATGGAAAATGAAGCTAATTTAGTATTAATTATTGCAGGGCACTACTGTGTTGCAAATGACTATGCTGAACTCTCAAACTTCGCTGAAACAGAGATCACCAGCTTGAAGATTGGCATTGAGCAATATCATTATTATTTACAACTAGGTAATCAGGTTAAGCTGGTCATTTGGGTTAATGATATTGGGCTTACCGCATTAGAACGACAGCAATTTCATCAAAGCTACCAGATACCTGATAATTATATGGGTATATTAAAAGAAGCAGAAATAGATTTATCAAATATCATCATTCGCTTTGAAAGCCGAGCACGCAATCGAGCTTCGAAGATAGTACGTCAAATAAAACGAGATTTTCCTGAGCTTATTACTGAGTTAGCATCAGATGATAGCGCGTTAGTTCGTTGTCTAGAAAGTGATGTTTGTAGTAACGAACAGCACGCCTCAATGGTGTTAACGATCAATGATGAGAGAGGACTACCCTTAGTTATAAAAGAAGGTAGTGCAGCAAAATGTTGTGCCATTTTAGCCACCTTCTTTAGCGAATTGCTTGTTCAGTTTCAGCCACTAAAAATTATCGGGGTATTTAATTTTATTTATCAAGAAAGAATTAAAGCTGGTCACTATGTCGCGAGTAGATTGTTAAAATTTAATTTGCCAATGGCGATTTTATTTTGTAATGAAAAGCAAATAATTAAGGAAGAGAGGTATGTCAGAAAAATATAAAGTGCTGGTGATTTGTACGGGAAACTCAGCGCGAAGTATTATGGTGGAAGCCTTGTTTAATAGTCTTGGCGGGCATTATTTTCAGGCCTATAGTGCGGGCAGTCATCCAACAGGGAAAGTCAATCTTTTTGCGTTGGAGCAAATCAGCCAGTTAAATATCAACTTTCAGCCAAGCAGTAAAAACTGGAATGTCTTTGCAGGTCAACAGTTTGATTTTGTGATCACTGTTTGTGGAAATGCTGCGCAAGAAATTTGCCCTTGTTTTGCTGGCAAGCCATTACATGTGCACTGGGGCGAGCCCGATCCAGCTGCAATTGAAGGTGATGATCAAGATAAGCGACAAGCATTTAAGCACTGTTTTGAGCTGTTTTCTGCACGAGTGACACAATTAATAACAGAAATGAGCCGGCAGAATTTTGACTTAGAAGCTGATAATGTAATGGCTTCTATGCTGGCATTAGCTAA
>CAYSGK010000048.1:5012-11478 GCA_964430395.1 uncultured Methylophaga sp. | reverse complement strand
ATGTTGTTGAAAGCGTTGTTCAATTTCTTGCCAAAAGTCACTCGCCGCTTGATGTGGGTCATTAATATTTATCAGCAGAGTGGAATTGGGCAAATAATCCATCAAACTACTGGTTTGTTCAAAAAATAATGGCAGGTAATATTCAATTCCGCCGGGCATATTGCCGGCAGTCACTTCACGATAAATCAAGCTTTTTTGCGGATCACCTTCAAAATGTTGCCGAAACTGCTGGCGGAATAATTGAATGCTATCATCGGTAGTGGGAAATTCACGTGCGGGTAACATTTGAATAACATCAAGTGTTTCAATCGAACGCTGCGTGTCTGGATCAAAGGTTCTTAATGTATCAATTTCATCATCAAACAAATCAATCCGAAATGGTAACTTACTGCCCATTGGATACAGATCAATAATAGCACCGCGTACAGCAAACTCACCATGTTCCATCACCTGCGATACATAGCGATAGCCTGCTTTTTCTAATCGAGTCCGCCATTGTTCAATATCAAACAGATCACCTGTTGATAATTTGAGTGTATTACCTTCTAGAAAAGCACGAGGTGCTAGTCGGTGCATCAAAGTAGCAATAGGTACAAATAGCAAACCACGTTCAAAATTAGGTAATTGATGTAAGGTTTCTAATCGCTCAGAAATAATATCCTGATGCGGCGAGAAGCTATCGTAAGGCAACGTTTCCCAATCGGGGAAATGCATAATGGGCAATGCATGCTCGCCCATATAAAATTGAGTTTCAATTTCTAAGCGATGTGCGGCGGCTGTATCATCAGTTAATACAAGAACAGGCCCATCATGCTGTTGTGCTGCTTGAGCTAACAATAAACCCTGCGCACTACCATATAGCTGACCAGCACGAAATAGCTGACTATTTTTAGTAGGGATCTTGAGCGGTAGTGAAGCAAATTTGGTGGGAGAGGGCATAACACCTAAACTATTAATATATTGATGAGGTCATATTTTCCCATAAACAACCGATATACCCAAGCGGATTTATTCCATCTGAATATTATGTGATAATGCACTTCAATTCTATTTTTTAGCTGGGTGAAAGCAAAATGGTAAAACGGACAGAAAATGTTGTATTACTTAAAATAATTGGCACGGTAGAGTTAGTTGCAGGTATCGCCATGATTTATTTTTTTCGTGATGAAATTCCTGCATTAATAGGTGGAATTGCATTATTGGGCTTTGCGGCAAATAGTTTTTATCAGGCTCATAAATGCTATAAGCGTCAGTATTCCCCAAAAAAAGAAGATTAGAAATATACCCATGACCATTCAATGTGCAGAATTTATGTGTCATCCTCGAGATCTTTTATCGGGGATCTACGGTTAAAATACAAGAGTATCTGCAACTTAAATGATTACGGGTATAGGCTGATTTTTATTTATGACAGAAGAAGCGGAAGATAAGGTCGAGTTTGATTCAGCCGCATTCCTGAAAGGGCTTACTTCACGTCCGGGTGTTTACCGTATGCTGGATAATAGTGATACCATTATCTATATCGGTAAGGCCAAAAATCTAAAAAAGCGGGTTTCTAGTTATTTTAGAAAAACCGGCTTAACATCTAAAACACGTGTAATGGCAGCGCAAATTGTCACGATTGAAACTACGGTAACCCATACCGAAAATGAAGCTTTGATCCTTGAAAACAATCTTATCAAGGAGTTTATGCCGCGCTACAATATTCTGTTACGCGATGATAAAACCTACCCTTATCTCTTTATTTCAGATCATGCTTTCCCACGATTAAGCTTGCATCGCGGCACTAAACGTAAAAAAGGTCGCTATTTTGGTCCGTATCCCAGTGCGGGTGCTGTACGAGAAAGCTTGAGTTTGTTACAAAAGCTATTTCCTGTACGGCAATGTGATGAAACTTATTATCAAAATCGTTCGCGACCTTGTCTTCAATACCAAATTAAGCGATGTACTGCACCTTGTGTAGGATTAGTGACAGAGCAAGAATATGCAGAAGATATTGCCCATACTATTTTGTTTTTGGAAGGTAAAAATCAGCAAGTAATCGATACCTTATCACAACAAATGGAACAGGCCTCAGCCGACTTGAATTTTGAGAAAGCGGCATTAGATAGAGATAAAATTGTCAGCCTGCGCCGAGTACAAGAACGACAATATGTCAGTTCAGAGCAAGGTGATTTAGATGTGTTGGCCGCTATTATTCGAGATGGCATGGCGATTGTAGAAGTGTGTTTTATTCGTGGTGGCCGCAATTTAGGCACAAAAAGCTATTTTCCTAAAGGTTCTTCTGATAGCTCGCCAGAAACATTGCTCGCCGCTTTTATTCCACAATATTATTTAGGCAAAGATATTCCAACAGAAATTTTATTAAGCCATAAAGCGGATGATATGGCTTTAATGGAAGAGGTATTGCGAACAGAATCTCAACACCGTGTAGAACTGCGTTGCCCACAACGGGGTGTCAGCATGCGTTGGATGAAAATGGCAATGACCAATGCCGAGATCAGTTTAAATCAACGTTTAAGTAGCCGATCTAATTTATTACAACGATTTGAGAAATTACAATGCGTGCTGGAATTAGATGAAATGCCTAAACGTTTAGAATGCTTTGATATTAGTCATACCAGCGGTGAACGAACCGTTGCTTCGTGTGTTGTCTTCGGTTTAGAAGGCGCAATTAAGTCAGATTACCGAAAATTTAATATAGAAGGCATTACCGGTGGAGATGATTATGCGGCAATGAATCAAGCCTTAACGCGCCGATTTACTCGCTTGCAAAAGGGTGAGGGAAAACGACCGGATCTATTATTAATTGACGGTGGTAAAGGACAATTAACTGAAGCCAAAGCAGTAATGAAAGATCTACAATTAGATATTGATATCTTAGGTATAGCAAAAGGCCCAGAAAGGCGACCAGGCGAAGAAACTTTGTTTTTAGTAGGTCGTGCTGGAGAGATCGAATTGCCAGCCGATTCGCCAGCACTGCACTTATTACAACAAGTGCGTGATGAGGCGCATCGCTTCGCAATAACGGGTCATCGACAACGGCGAGCTAAAGCACGCAGAACATCACCATTAGAAGCTATAGAGGGTATGGGGCCTAAACGTAGACAGAAATTATTGCAACAATTTGGTGGCTTGCAAGAAATCAAACGGGCAGGAGTGGAAGACTTGTCACAAGTTGATGGAATAAGCCAAGCATTAGCTCAGAAAATTTATGATATTTTTCATGGTGAGAAATAACTTGGTGAAAATGGTATATTAAGCAACAGTAAAATCGTCATTCCGGTAGTCTTTTAAGCCGGAATCCATATTGCAAACACTAGATTCCCGCTTAAAAGACTACGGGAATGACGGCGTTAAAAAGAAACAGAAGTGATGTTAAATTTACCCAATATTTTGAGCTTATTACGAATTGCATTAATACCCGTCTTGATAGGGATCTTCCTTTTGCCTTATGCATCGGCGCCTATCTGGGCGACAGTTGTATTTGCGATTGCCTCTTTAACCGATTGGTTAGATGGCTATTTAGCTCGAAAATGGAATCAAACTTCACCCTTTGGGGCGTTTATTGACCCTGTGGCAGATAAACTGATTGTTACGGTTGCATTAGTGCTAGTACTCTATAAAACACCGGAATGGTTTGTATTGATCCCCGTCGTTATTATTATAGGTAGAGAAATAACCATATCGGCATTGCGTGAATGGATGGCAGAATTAGGCCAACGAAATGCAATAAAAGTATCAAATATGGGTAAGTTAAAAACAGTATTTCAGATGGTTTCAATTGGCTGTTTGATTTTTTATAATTCACTGTTTAGATTACCAATATTTGATATTGGAATTGCTTTACTCTATATTGCTGCCGCATTAACACTGAGTTCAATGTATAACTATATAAAAGCCGCATGGCCAATGATGACATCAGACCTTGACAGGAAAAAATAACAGCCTATAATGCACGTCTTCTTTGCGGGAATAGCTCAGCTGGTAGAGCACGACCTTGCCAAGGTCGGGGTCGCGAGTTCGAATCTCGTTTTCCGCTCCAAATATAAAAAAGCCGTAGTTTTTTAACTACGGCTTTTTTGTTTTCAATATTCGTTATCATTCACCTGTTTAGTTCTTACTATGTTGTCATCCTCGATAAAAGATCTCGAGGATGACAAAATGGATATGCTAAAGTAATCATTTATCTGGAATGATAACGGGTATAAAATAACAATGACTAAATTACACCGCTGGACATTGATTGGATTGTTGCTGGTGTGCATCATATCAGCGATAGTGCCGTTTAAAGATAAAATTGATTCTCAATTGTCACATATGCTGACGGTGACCTTGTCGGTGTATGCTGTCGCTAGAGGCTTAAATGCCGTTGTATCAATGGCACAAGGTACAGAGCTATCAATTGAGCCTTTAGGTGTAGGAGTAACACTTGCTCCAGGTGAAATCCTTGATCCACTTAATGATTTGATTGAACAAGTTTCTAGTGTACTTTTAATTGCGTCGGCCTCATTAGGCATACAAAAAATTGTGGTAGCTGTGGGTGATATTAATATCTTTCGCTGGCTTATAATTGCCTTATCGTTAGTGAGTTTAGCAACATTTTTTATAAAAAAAATGGCCAATAAACCACGAACGGTTTTGATTAAGGCAGTGATCATTATGACGGTATTACGCAGTATAGTGCCAATTATGGTTGTGGTTGCAAATTATAGCCAACAGTGGTTATCGCACGATCGTGAACAGGCCATTACAGTTCTAGTCAATACCCAAAAAGAAGTTAAGGTGCTGAACCAATCGAATAGTCAGGATCACAGTTGGTATGAAGATATAAAAAATAACTTTGATATAGAAGCTCGACTTGAAAAAGTTAGGCAACAGGCTGAACAAGCTATTCAAGCTGCTATTTATATTTTGTCTGAGTTTTTGTTAGTGTTTGTGATGTTGCCCATTGTACTTGGCTTTGTTTTACTACATCTTCTTCGAAAATTAACCACGTTCTAATAGAGGTCCTCTTAGCTTGAGCCAAAAAATTATTTTAAATGCCGAAGATACAATTAATTGCCCTAAATGTGAACATGCTTTTGCATTGCGTGAAGGTTTATCTCAGCACTTAATTGATCAGTATGAATCTGAATATGATGCCATGCTGGCAAAAGAACGTGCTACGTTAGAGCAGCAAGTGGCTAAAGAGCAAGAACGCAAATTAAGTAAACAATTTCAAGCGAAATTAGCGGAATTAAAAGAGCAATTAGACGACAGCAAGCAGGCGCAAAATAAAGCCAAAGCTCAAATTGAAATCGCCAAAAAGAAAGCCGCGCAAGATGCACGTGATGATGCTTTATTAGAACTCACTGCACTGAAAGATGAAGTAGCAAACAAAGAAAAACGCTTAGCAGAATTTAGAAAGGCAGAGCTTAATCTGCGTAAAGAGAAAAAATTATTGGAGCAACAAAAGGCAGATTTAGCTATTGAAGTGGAGCGAAAATTAGAAGCTGAACGACGTAGTATTGAAGCTAAAATTAATGAATCATTTAGCTTGAAAGAAGCTGAATTAAGAAAGAAAATAGCCGATGCTCAAAAATCAAATGAAGAATTAACCCGCAAACTAGAACAAGGTTCACAGCAACTTCAAGGCGAAGTATTAGAGTTGGAAGTAGAGTTATTATTACAACAAGCCTATCCACTTGATCTGATTGAACCGGTTAAAAAAGGTGCGCGAGGAGCGGATGTGATTCATCATGTCAAACTACGATCAGGAACACTGTGTGGCAAAATTATCTGGGAGACCAAGCGCGCTGAAAACTGGTCAAATAACTGGATCCCCAAACTAAAAGAAGACTTGCAACGAGAAAATGGAGATCTTGCTGTCCTGGTGAGCACTGCGTTTCCTGCTGATAGTCATGAGCCCATGTTGCAATATGAAGGTGTATGGTTAGTGCGCCCTGAGCTAGTTCAAGGCTTATCTGCCGCACTGCGAACGGTATTAATAGAATCCCAACGCCAAAAATCAGTCAGTGATGGCAAAGGCGAGCAAATGGAAGCCTTATTTGATTATGTCACCAGCAATCAATTTGCTCAGCGTATCCGTAGTGTGGTTGAAAATTATGAACTGATGCGTAGTGATCTTGAAAAAGAAAAAGCCGCCATGCAACGCCTATGGAAAAAACGCGAAACTCAAATTAGCCGAATATCCGATCAAATGTTATCGGTTTGTGGTGAATTGCAAGGTATTTCAGCAACCTCATTACCCATGTTAGACAGCATTGCAGGTTTAGATTTTGATTTAGATGATGATTAAACACTACGTCATTCCCGAGTTCTTTCATCGGGAATCTTGTTCATACTCAGATTCCGGCTTAAAGCCTGCCGGAATGACGAAAAGAGGTGAGGTATAAATCCCATTCGCGGCTAAAGCCGCTCCCACATGTTTTAATTGATTAAAGTGGTCACTAAAAGTATTTTT
>CAYSGK010000048.1:3746-4912 GCA_964430395.1 uncultured Methylophaga sp. | reverse complement strand
ATTTTTAGACTATCTTTTAACGCAGTAATAGTGGAAAAGACGAATAGTGTTATTTTTTGTATGAGGTTTCATAATAATGATTAGTCGCCTCAATAAACCCTTCAACACTACCGCAATCGAATCGTTGGCCTTTAAACTTCACTGCCAGCACTTGGCGATCTTTGGCTAAGGCCTTTAATGCATCCGTGATCTGAATTTCACCATTTGCACCAGGTTTGGTTTTACGCAAATAATCAAAAATCTCTGGTGTTAATATATAGCGGCCAATAATCGCCATATTGGTCGGGGCATCTTCAGGTTTCGGTTTTTCGACCATGTCATGAACATGATAAATCCCATCAGAAATTTCATCACCAGAAATAATACCGTAGCTGGCAGTATCTTCCATCGGCACTTCTTCAATAGCAATAATGCTACATTGATAGCGTGTGTAGAGCTTAGCCAATTGCCCTAAAGCCCTTAAATCATCACTATCAGAAGGCGCAGCACATAAATCATCGGCAAGCACAACAGCAAAAGGCTCAATACCAATCATTGGCTCACCGGTTAAAATAGCATGGCCCAGCCCAAGCATTTCACGTTGGCGCATAAAAACAAAATCGCATGAATCCATTAGCTTTCTAATATCTTCTAAATATTTTTCTTTTGAAGTGCCTTTAATTTGATGTTCAAGTTCATAGTTATTATCGAAGTGATCCGCAATTGCGCGCTTACCGCGGCCTACGATAAAACCAATTTGGGTCATACCTGCTTCTAATGCTTCTTCCACACCATATTGAATCAGTGGTTTATTAACGATAGGTAGCATCTCTTTAGGCATCGCTTTAGTGGCGGGTAAGAACCGTGTGCCATAGCCTGCGGCTGGAAATAAGCATTTTCGAATAAGAGGCGATTTTGCCATAATAAATTATATCCTTAGTTGATAAAGAATAGTTTTTGAGTACCGATAACTATATCTAGGACAAAAATTAAATGAATTACACATTTAACTCAAGTAAAATTTCATTAAATTTAGATAGTTTTGGGAGATAGTTCGTGAAAGTTCTCGTTTTAGGTGGTGCTGGTTATATAGGCTCACATATGTGTAAATATTTATCACAGCATGATCATGACGTGATCGTGTTTGATAATTTGAGCACAGGTCATGCCGAGGCGGTGAAATGGGG
>CAYSGK010000048.1:0-3646 GCA_964430395.1 uncultured Methylophaga sp. | reverse complement strand
CCCAAGTTGATTTGATAGATGAAAGTCAGCCACGTTTACCAATTAACCCGTATGGCCAAACCAAAAAAATGGTTGAGGATATTCTGCAAGACTATCACCAAGCCTATGGGTTAAAGTCAGTTTGCTTACGTTACTTCAATGCCTGCGGTGCTGATCCTGATGGCGAAATTGGCGAACGACACGATCCTGAAACACATTTAATTCCAAATATACTGAAATCAGTAACTAACTCGTCATCAAAAAAACTTAAAGTGTTCGGCAACAGTTATCCTACACCCGATGGCACTTGTATTCGTGATTATATTCATATAAATGATTTAGCGACTGCACATATCAAGGCGGGAGAATATCTAACTCAGCATGATGGCGCTTATGCTTTTAATTTAGGCAATGGCAACGGCTTTAGCGTATTAGATGTAATCAATGCGGCAATAAACGTGGTTGGTAAGGATATTGCCTACGATATAGAAGCACCGCGAGTAGGCGATCCGGCCATATTGGTTGCAGATGCGTCGTTAGCAATAAAAGAACTTGGCTGGAAAGCAAGGTATAATACAATTGAAGAAATCATCAGCACTGCATGGCAGTGGCATCAAAATGAACAATTCTAAGGATAAATCATGATCCCTGTCATTATGTCAGGTGGGAGTGGCACGCGTCTGTGGCCACTGTCTCGCAAAAATAAACCTAAACAATTCTTAAATTTGTTTGGCAGCTCTTCATTGTTCCAAAATACCCTCAATCGATTACAGGGGTTAGACGACCTTGAAGCGCCTATTATCGTTTGCAATAACGAACATCGCTTTATGGTTGCAGAACAATTACATGAAATTGATAGCAAGCATGCAACGATTATTCTTGAACCGTGCGCCAGAAATACAGCACCTGCTATTGTTGTAGCTGCGTTGCAAGCTCAATCACAAGGACATGATCCATTGTTATTAGTGTTAGCGGCTGATCATGTTATTCATGATCAAGCGGCATTTCACCACGCAATTTCAAAGGCAAAGATTGCAGCAGAGCAAGGTGCGCTAGTTACGTTTGGTATTATTCCTACTAGTGCTCACACTGGTTTTGGTTATATTGAAGCCCAAGAAAAAAAATCGGTAAGCCAAGTGTTGGCTTTTGTTGAAAAGCCCGATATTGAAACAGCACAACGCTATCTTGAGTCAGGTAATTACTATTGGAATAGCGGCATGTTCCTATTTAAGGCTTCAACCATTATCAGTGAATTAGAACGCTTTTCGCCAGATATGTTGTCAAGTTGCCAACAAGCTCTAGCAGAGTCAAAAACTGATCTTGATTTTATTCGATTAGACCAAGACAAATTTGAGGCTTGCCCATCCGATTCTTTAGATTATGCGGTGATGGAAAAAACCGATAAAGCCGTTGTTATTCCCCTAGATGCAGGTTGGAGTGATGTCGGTTCTTGGCCCTCACTGTGGGGTAATCATGATAAAGATCAACACAACAATGTATTGATTGGTGATACCGTCATTGAAAATGTCACAAACTCCTATATTCATAGTGAACAACGCTTGGTCAGTGTATTGGGTGTTGATAATTTGATTGTAGTTGATACGCCAGATGCGGTGATGATTGCCAGCAAAGATCAAGCTGAAAATATTAAGTCGATAGTGGCAAGCTTAAGCAAACAAAATCGTGATGAAGCAACAATGCATCGCAAAGGCTATCGCCCTTGGGGTTATTACGACTCTATTGATAGCGGTGAGCGTTTTCAAGTAAAACGTTTATCAGTTAATCCTGGTGCATCGCTTTCATTACAATTACATCACCATCGTGCTGAGCATTGGGTTGTTGTTAAAGGCGTGGCCGAAGTGACACGCGACGATGAAGTTATCTTGTTAAGTGAGAATGAATCCACATTTATACCAGTAGGTGTTAAACATCGGCTACATAATCCAGGAAAAATGCCGCTAGAAATTATAGAAGTGCAATCAGGTTCCTACCTGGGTGAAGATGATATCGTAAGATTTGATGATATATACAATCGATCATGAGCAATACCCAAAATTATTCACGATGCATGGAAATATATATTTTTCGAAATAGTATACCCGTCATCATTCTCGTAGTTTCAAACGGGAATCAAATTGTGAGATCCTCGATAAAAGATCTCGAGGATGACGGGCTTAAAAACCTATTACTGGTACACAGATTAAAGGTTGAGGAATAAATGCAACAACGCCAAGGCAAAATTAGACGTTACGACTCTAAAATAAATGCGATATCGCGCCTTATAGATAGCGCTATTATATTGCTAACCTTTTTTGCATTACTTGATATGTTTCATGCAGAGTGGAATTCGTTTCATAGTTGGGGTTTATTATTTTCGATTCTGTTATTCAATTTTTTTGCAGAGTCACAAGATACATATCGCTCATGGCGAGGCACAAACCTACGAGAAGAAGTGGGGGCGGTACTTTCTTCTTGGGTGACAGCGATGTTTGTCTTGTTGATTCTAGATTTATTATTTATCCATTCGAAAATTTATACTACCTCTTTTGTTGCAGTATGGGTGGTTGCCACACCTATTGAGTTAATTTCATGGCATGCAATGGTGAGAATGATATTAGCCATTATTCGTACCAAAGGTTATAACACGCGCACAGTTGCCATTGTCGGCGCAACACCATTAGGCAAACGATTACAATTTGTATTAAGTCAAATGGACTGGTCAGGTTATCGATTCGCCGGTTTTTATGATGACAGACAGGCCAAAACTACAAAATCAACAGAAGCTAAACTAAGAACAGAGCAAGTCATTATTGAAGGCAATATTGATCTATTAATAGAAGAGTGTAAACAAGGAAAAATTGATTCTGTCTATATCACCCTAGCTATGTCCGCCGAACATCGCATAAAAAAACTAGTCGACAAGTTAGCTGATAGCACAGTGTCAGTCTACTTTGTGCCTGACTTTTTTACCTTTAACTTGCTTAACTCTCGTTGGATTGATCATCAAGGCATCACCGCAGTTAGCATATATGATTCACCATTTACGGGCTTAGATAGTACAATAAAAAGGCTAGAAGATTTTATATTAAGCATAATTATTTTATGTATTGTTGCCCTTCCTATGCTCATGATCGCAATTGGCATTAAGCTGACATCAAAAGGCCCAGTATTATTTAAGCAAAACCGCTATGGCATTGATGGTGAAGAAATAAAAGTATGGAAGTTCCGCTCAATGACCGTAACTGATAATGGCGATAAAATAGTGCAAGCGACTAAAGGCGACAGCCGGATCACACCGTTTGGCGCCTTTTTAAGAAAAACATCATTAGATGAATTACCACAGTTTTTTAACGCCTTATCAGGTGAAATGTCTATTGTAGGGCCGCGCCCCCATGCCGTTGCACATAATGAAGAATATAGAGAAAAGATCCAAGGCTATATGTTAAGACACAAAGTCAAACCTGGCATTACCGGCTTGGCTCAAATCAATGGTTTTAGAGGTGAAACAGATACCTTAGATAAAATGGAAGGCCGTATTCATTATGATTTGCAATATATCCAGTCATGGACGCTCTGGTTAGATTTAAAGATTATATTCTTAACAGTTTTTAAAGGTTTTACCCACAAAAATGCCTATTAAATAAACCGTCATTTGCCTTGCCGAAAA
>CAYSGK010000047.1:0-11493 GCA_964430395.1 uncultured Methylophaga sp. | reverse complement strand
TAATATTGCTGTTTTATTGCAATTCCTATATAATTCCGGCGGTTATGCATCAGAAATTGCCTAAAGAAATTGATCCGCTACGCCTTGCCCAAAATGGTTTGAAGTTGACAGGCCAGCTAGCTGTATCAGGAATGCCAAGATTGCTTCAATCTCTAGCGACTGATGAAGGTATAGTAGATGTAGATTTAGCATTTGATGTAGATGAAATTAATACACCTTTTATGCGAGGCAAGTTTGTAACTACGGTTTCAATGACCTGTGAACGCTGCATGAAAGTAATGAAGGTTGATTTGAATGTGAACTGTTTGTTGGCAATGGTAACAAACGAACGAAAGATTGAAGGGTTAGCTGAGCAGTATGATCCATGGTTGCTCGATAGTAGTGACGATGTTTTGCTTAGCAGTGTAATTGAGGATGAGCTGATCCTCTCTTTGCCTCTTGTGCCTCGGCATAACGAAGCATGTTTGCCTGCTAGTGATTGGTCATCTGCTGATGAGACGGTAGCAGACGATGAAGAAAAAGTATCGCCCTTTGCAGTTTTAGCAACACTGAAAACAAAGAAATAAGTTAGCTATTGATAGGTAATGGTTACAAAGTAAATTGGTTTGAAAAATATTTTATTTTAGGAGTTAGACATGGCAGTACAAAAAAGTAAAAAGAGCACATCACGTCGCGGCATGCGTCGTTCACATGATGCCTTAACAGCTGAAACATTATCTGTTGATTCAACATCGGGTGAGCTTCACCGCCGCCATCATGTAAGCGCCGATGGTTATTACCGTGGCCGTAAAGTCATTGCTGATACTGTAACGGATAGCGAATAAGGCTTAAATAATTGAGTCTTAAAATATCGATTGATGCTATGGGCGGGGATCACGGACCTCAAGTCGTGATCCCCGCGGCAATTATGGCATTAAAAGCACATCCAAATGTTCACTTAATATTAGTGGGAGATAAGGATGTGGTCACTGCTCTTTTAGAAGAGCATGGCGCGCAAGATGAAGAGCGCTTATCTATTCATCATGCCTCACAACAAGTGGCAATGGATGAATCGCCTGCACTGGCTTTGCGTGGCAAAAAAGACTCATCTATGCGCGTTGCTATTAATTTAGTGAAAGACGGTACTGCTGCTGCTTGTGTTAGTGCGGGTAATACTGGTGCACTAATGGCAACAGCCCGGTTTGTTCTCAAAACATTACCCGGTATTGAACGTCCTGCGATTATTTCAGAATTGCCGACCGTTCGAGGTCATACCTATGTCCTTGATCTAGGTGCAAATATTGATTCTAGTGCAGAGCATTTATTGCAATTTGCAGTGATGGGATCTGTATTGTGTTCGCTAATTGATGGAAAAGATAGCCCAACGGTTGGCTTGCTTAATATTGGTGAAGAAGAAATAAAAGGTAATGAGCGCGTTAAAGAAGCTGCGCGCCTGATAGCTGAAACAGACCTTAACTACCAAGGTTTTGTTGAAGGTGATGGTTTATACCGTGGCGAAATTGATGTTCTTGTGTGTGATGGCTTTGTTGGTAACGTCGCGCTTAAATCGAGCGAAGGTGTAGTTCACATGATTCGCCATTTCCTGCGCGAATCGTTTAATCGAAATATCTTTACCAAACTAGCAGGTCTAATTGCTGCGCCAGTATTAAAAAGCTTTCGTGATGAGCTTGATCCTCGTGCACACAATGGCGCTAATTTTATCGGCTTGCAAGGCATTGTCATTAAAAGTCATGGTGGTACCGATAAGATCGGTTTTGCTAATGCTATTAAAATTGCCATTGTCGAAGCCGAGCATGATGTGCCCACACACATCAGTGCACATTTAGAAAAATTGCTAGAGGGCCATGCTTAGTGATCTATTCAAGAATTGTTGGAACAGGCAGCTACCTACCCGAAAAAGCATTATCTAATCATGATCTAGAAAGTATGGTAGAAACCAGTGACCAATGGATCACGGAACGAACGGGAATAAAAAAACGTCATATTCTTGCTGATGATGAAACCACCACAGATTTAGCATTTTATGCTGCCAAAAAAGCAATTGAGGCAGCTGGAATTGACAATGATGATATTGATTTAATTATTGTTGCCACTACAACGCCAACCCGTGTTTTTCCAAGCACGGCATCATTAGTTCAAAATAAATTAAATATTCGCACAGCTTGCCCGGCCTTTGATATCCAAGCGGTTTGCACTGGCTTTATTTACGCATTAACTGTGGCTGATAAATTTATAAAATCAGGTTCTGTGAAAAATGCATTAGTCATAGGTGCTGAAGCTATGTCACGCATTGTTGATTGGACTGATAGAAATACCTGTGTATTATTTGGTGATGGCTCAGGTGCAGTAGTATTACAAGCATCTGAAGAAACAGGTATTTTATCATCACATATTCATTGCGACGGTCAATTTAATGAGTTACTTACTGTGCCAAATGGCCCCGGTTCTATAAAGAGTGATTCTGAAACATGTATAACCATGCAAGGCAATGATGTATTCAAAGTGGCTGTACGCACATTAAGCTCAATTGTTGATGAAACACTCGCCACAAATGATTTAGATAAACATGATATTGACTGGCTTATTCCGCATCAAGCGAATATTCGAATCATCTCGGCAACAGCTAAAAAACTTGATATGTCAATGGATCACGTAGTAGTCACCGTAGATGAACATGGCAATACCTCATCAGCTTCTATTCCCTTAGCGCTCGATACAGCTGTTCGAGATGGACGTATTCAACGTGGTGAAATGCTGTTGCTTGAAGCTTTTGGTGGTGGTTTCACTTGGGGTTCTGCACTCCTTAAATATTAGCAGTTATCATTTCTGAGGTTTTAACAAAATGAGTTTAGCGTTTGTATTTCCAGGTCAAGGATCACAGTCTATTGGTATGCTGTCAGACTTGGCAAATAAATTTCCACTAGTCCAGTCTACCTTTGCTGAAGCATCTGACGCTTTAGCTTATGACTTATGGGCGCTTGTATCAGATGGGCCTGTAGAATCGTTAAATGAAACTCATCGAACACAACCTGCCATGCTAGCTGCGGGTATTGCCGTTTGGCGAAGTTGGCAGTCTGTTTCAGATATTCAACCTGGTTATTTTGCCGGTCACAGCCTTGGTGAATATACAGCTCTTGTTGCTGCTGGCGCATTAGATTTTGGCGATGCAATTAAATTGGTAGAACAGCGCGGACAATTTATGCAGCAAGCTGTACCAGTGGGAGAGGGTGCTATGGCAGCTATTCTCGGACTGGATGATGATGATGTGCGAGCAGTATGCACCGAGGCATCAGAAAAGGGCGTAGCCGAAGCAGTTAACTTTAACTCCCCGGGGCAAGTTGTGATTGCTGGTGCCACACAAGCAATTAATACTGCAATTGAATTAGCAAAAGAAAAAGGTGCCAAACGCGCATTATTGCTGCCTGTTAGCGTGCCATCACATTGTGCATTAATGAAACCCGCAGCTGATAAATTAGCCGAGGTTTTAACCGATATTAGTATTAAGCCACCATCAATCCCCGTCATTCACAACGTAAGTGTGACCAGTGCAAATGTAGAAGCTGATATAAAAACATTATTAACGCAACAATTATATAATCCAGTTCGATGGGTTGAAACAGTCCAATATTTGGCAGCACAAGGTGTCGATACATTGGTGGAATGTGGTCCTGGAAAAGTCTTGGCAGGCTTGACCAAGCGCATTGATAAATCAATTGTTGCTATGCCTATGTTTGATCAAGCATCCCTTGAAAAAGTTCAACAAGCAGTAGGAGAATAAAATGAGTTTAGAAGGTAAAGTTGCCTTAGTTACAGGCGCAACTAGAGGCATAGGTCGAGCTATAGCATTACGTCTGGGCTCACAAGGAGCAATTGTTGTGGGCACAGCAACATCAGAAACAGGCGCACAAACCATTAGTGATTATCTGAAAGATGCTAATATCGCTGGTTCTGGAATGGTGCTTAATGTAACTGATTTTGAATCTATTGAAACGGTTGTTTCTGAAACAGAAGCAAATTTTGGTGCGCCAGCAATTTTAGTCAATAATGCGGGTATTACGCGTGATAATTTATTAATGCGCATGAAAGATGATGAATGGAATGACATTATCGATACCAACCTCACGCCTATTTTCAAATTAAGTAAACGCTGTCTACGTTCAATGACTAAAGCACGTTGGGGACGCATCATTACGATCACTTCTGTTGTTGGTGTGATGGGAAATGCAGGCCAAACAAATTATGCTGCAGCAAAAGCGGGCGTAATCGGGTTTAGTAAATCACTAGCGCGAGAAGTAGGAGCTCGCGGCATTACGGCAAACTGTGTTGCGCCAGGTTTCATTGATACCGACATGACAAGTGGATTGTCAGATGATCATAAAACGGCATTATTGACACAAGTTCCGGTGAAACGATTAGGCGAACCAGAAGAAATTGCGGCGGCAGTAGGCTATTTGGCGAGTGAAGATGCAGGATATGTTACTGGTGAAACTATCAACGTTAATGGCGGCATGTATATGAATTAACTGGTTTTATTTGATGTTCAGCATGCACGTAATTATTAAAATTAGTCATAAACAAGCAATTTTTCTTGTTTATAAGATGGTTGCATTATAAAATGCAACCATATTTTGAGTATTAACCACTGAAGGAAGTAGAAATATGAGTGATATCCAAGCCCAAGTAACAGAAATTGTTGTTGAACAATTAGGGGTTAACGCTGATGAAGTAACAGCCGACGCTTCATTTATTGATGATTTAGGTGCAGATTCTTTAGATACTGTTGAATTAGTAATGGCACTTGAAGAAGCATTTGACTGTGAAATTCCAGATGAAGAAGCTGAGAAAATCACGACTGTTGCTGAAGCAGTAAAATATATTAATTCTGTTCAGTCTTAATATTTCAGATTGCTAAATTGTAGCCGCCTATCGTGTTTTCACACGTAGGCGGCTATTTTGTTTTTGAAGGGAGAGCCTTGCGATGAGTAAGCGACGCGTTGTAATTACCGGATTAGGTGCTGTTACACCCGTAGGTTTAAATGTGAAAGAAAGTTGGCAGAATATTCTTGCCGGTAAAAGTGGTATTGCACCTATTACTTCCTTTGATGTCTCTGAATTCTCTGTTCGTTTTGGCGGTAGTATTAAGAATTTTGATATCACCTCAATTATTCCCCGAAAAGATGCAAGAAAAATGGATACCTTTATTCATTATGGTTTAGCCGCAGGCAAAGAAGCCATTGAAGATTCAGGTCTTGATATCACGGATGAAAATGCTGATCGGATTGGTGTTGCTATTGGTTCTGGCATCGGTGGTTTGCCAGGCATCGAAGCCGGACATGATGCCTTTTTAAAAGGTGGCCCTAGAAAAATTTCTCCTTTTTTTGTTCCCAGTAATATTATTAATATGATAGCGGGTAATCTTTCGATTATGTTTGGTTTGAAAGGTCCAACTCTCGCTATTGCAACAGCATGTTCAACAGGCACGCATAATATTGCTACAGCGGGTCGAATGATTCAATATGGTGAAGCAGATGTGATGATTGCAGGTGGTGCGGAAATGTCGACATCACCAACAGGTTTAGGCGGTTTTGCAGCTGCTCGTGCTTTATCAACACGTAATGATGATCCTGAAGCGGCTAGTCGACCTTGGGATGTCGATCGTGATGGATTTGTATTAGGTGATGGGGCAGGTGTTGTTGTCTTAGAAGAATATGAACATGCGGTGAAACGTGGCGCAACAATATATGCTGAATTAACAGGTTCAGGTATGAGTAGCGATGCATATCATATGACTATGCCATCTAAAGGTGGAGAGGGCGCAGCCAGATCAATGAAAAATGCGATGGTAGATGCACAATTGTCCGCGGATCAAATTGATTATATTAATGCTCATGGCACATCGACTCCAGCAGGTGATAGTGCTGAAACTCAAGCCGTTAAATCTGCATTAGGTAGCGCAGCAAATTCTGTTGCAATAAGCTCAACTAAATCAATGATTGGACACCTGTTAGGTGCTGCAGGTGGTGTTGAAGCGGTATTTAGTATCTTAGCAATTAGAGACCAAGTTGCTCCACCGACTATTAATTTAGATAATCCTGATCCTGTTTGTGATTTAGATTATGTGCCACATACTGCACGTCAAATGAAAATTGATGTTGCTATGTCAAATTCATTTGGCTTTGGTGGAACTAATGGTACAGTTATCTTTAATAAGTTAAGGTAACCCTATGATAAGGCAGTTATTATAAATTCATGGACAACTACCTTGAGTTCAAAAAATGCCAATTCGATGTTGAAAATCTTCGAAACAGCATACTATTTCGTGTAATTTGTACCTTGAACTGACAAATTTTGATTTTTAATTTGCCATGCCCAGAATTAATAACAACAGCCTAATGATTCTAGTTAACGGAAAAGCCGATAGTAGAATCAACGTTTCAGATCGTGGCTTGCAGTATGGAGATGGTCTTTTTGAAACGATTGCTTACCGAAATGGCGAAATTGAATTTCTTGAAGCGCATTTAAATCGTCTTATGCTAGGATGCGAACGCCTAGCTATTCCTTTTAAACAGCTTAAAAAATTGCAAGTAGAGTTATCAGTTCTTTTAGATGCTCTTGCAGACAACGATGCCGTCATTAAAATAGTTATCACTCGTGGTAGCGGTGGACGAGGCTATTTATCAGATAAAACGGTAGAACCTACTCGAATTATATCGATATATCCTTTCCCTATTTATCCGGAAAAAAGTGGGGAAATAGGCGTTACAGCTAGATTTTGTCAGCAACGCTTATCTGAGAATTTAAGTTTGGCGGGTATTAAACATTTAAATCGTTTAGAACAAGTGTTAGCGCGTAATGAATGGGTAGATAATGGCATTGCTGAAGGCATAATGCTCGATCAGCATAATAATGTTATCGAAGGTACAATGAGTAACCTATTTATTGTAAAGGCAGGGGAATTGCTTACTGCCAAGCTCAATAAGTCTGGTGTAGCAGGGGTTCTTCGCGCCGAGATATTGCAGCTTAGTATAGATAATAATATTTCTTATTCAGAGACCGAAATATCTAAAGAATCATTAGCTAATGCTGATGAGGTATTTATCTGTAATAGTATTATTGGTATTTGGCCCGTTATTTGTATTTTAGATGCTAAAATAAACAACACTTATCCGATTGGGAAAATAACGAAGCAATTACAAAAATTATTAGCGAATTAATATGCGACTTATTAAAAACATCTTTTTATTTTTACTCCTGTTAGTTGCAATTGCTATGGCTGTTGCTTGGAATCAATATCAACGATTCTTATCTACACCACTTCAAATCGGTGAACAAGGCATTCATTATACGGTTAAAAGTGGCAGTAGTTTGTTAGCTATTGGTGAAGATCTTTACATGAAAGGCTATTCATCATTGCCAGCTAAATATTTGTATTTTTATGGTCGCATGCAAAATAAAGCCCATTTAGTTAAAGCGGGTGAATATAAGATTGAGCCAAATACAACGTTTCCAGAATTATTAGATCAACTGGTGAAAGGTCAGGTTATACAATACTCTTTTACCCTTATTGAGGGTATGACAGCGCAACAATTTATCAATGCTATCACTGCTGATAAACGCTTTGAAAAGACATTAACAGATACAAAATTAGCAGCTGTGATGAAAGCGATAGGTTTAGATAAAACACATGGTGAAGGCGAATTTCAGCCTGAAACCTATAACTTTACAGCGGGCACGACTGATAAAGAGATGTTACTGCGTGCTCATGCCATGATGACTGCAACCTTAGAACTTGAATGGCAAAATAGAGCTAAAAATTTGCCATATAAAACACCTTATGATGCTTTAATTATGGCATCTATCATTGAGAAAGAGTCAGGGATTGCAGAAGAACGCCCCCAAATTGCCGGTGTATTTGTTCGTAGGCTACAAAAAGGCATGCGTTTGCAAACTGATCCAACCGTTATCTATGGTATGGGTGATAAATATAAAGGCAATATTCGTCGAAAAGATTTAACAACAGATACGCCTTATAATACCTACACACGATCTGGCTTACCGCCCACTCCTATTGCTCTGCCAAGTGAAGAAGCTATTCACGCGGCATTACATCCTAAAGATGGCAAAAGCTTATACTTTGTTGCCACAGGAAAAGAAGGCAGGCACTACTTCTCGAAAACACTAGCTGAGCATAATAAAGCGGTTAGAAAGTATCAATTAAAGCGATGAAAGCCAAGTTTATTACAATTGAAGGGATAGAGGGCGCAGGCAAGTCAACCCAGCTAGCCTTCATTCAAAGCTATTTAACCGATCAAGGCCAATCACTTACGGTAACCCGTGAACCGGGCGGCACAGAACTAGGTGAGCAAATTCGTGACTTATTACTGACACCTCGCCCACAAGGTATGGCAGTAGATACTGAGTTATTACTTATGTTTGCAGCGCGTGCAGAGCATGTCGAGCAAGTCATTAATCCCGCACTTGAACGTGGTGAATGGGTGCTTTCTGATCGTTTTACCGATGCAACATTTGCCTATCAGGGTGGAGGTCGTGGCATTTCTCAGCAGCGAATTACCGATATTGCTGACTGGACATTAAAAGGGTTGCAACCAGACTTAACCTTACTATTTGATTTGCCTGTTGAAGTAGGGCAGCAACGTGTACTAAGCCGAAATGAAGCTATTGACCGATTTGAGCAAGAAAAAGTGGATTTCTTTCAACGCATCAAAGAGTGTTATCTCGAGCGAGCAAAACACAATCCAAAACGAATAAAAGTAATCGATGCCAACCAATCAATTGCGGATATTCAAGCCCAATTAACCACACTATTAGATCGTTTGCTTGTATCTTAATATGTATCCGTGGAACCAAGAATTATGGCAACGCTTTTGCCAACAACAACAGCAACAACGCTTGCCTCACGCCTTATTATTATCCGGTATTTCAGGTTTAGGAAAAGAAGATTTTGCGAAATCAGTTGTCGAAAATGTATTGTGCATATCTCTTAAAAATGACAGTTCACCATGTGGTCAGTGCCATAGCTGTCAATTATTAAGTTCTGGAAATCATCCCGACCATATTAAAATTATGCCTGAAGAAGCAGGTAAACAAATAAAGATAGATCAAATTCGATCTTTAAAAGATAAGCAGCAACTTACAACAAGCGTGGCCAATTGGAAGACTATTATTATCTCACCAGCAGATGTAATGAATGTCAGTGCCAGCAATAGCTTGCTTAAATTATTAGAAGAGCCGCAGCAAAATACACTTCTCATTTTAATAACGGATAAGCCTGAAAAATTACCGATCACGATCAGAAGCCGTTGCCAGAGCTACCCTTTTTTAAGCCCACCAACAGAACAAGCGCTAGCATGGTTGGCGACACAAGATATTAATAATACAAACAATGAACTTGAAAAAATATTACAGTTAGCGGGTGGGGCACCGATAAAAGTACTAGAAATGCTTGATAATAATATAAGCGATCAATACCATCAGATTGAGCGTGATTTTGATGCAATATTATCAGGGCAAGCAAACCCTATTGCACTAGCAATATCGTGGAAAGATTTTGACTTAAGTGAAGTATTACATTATTTACACTATTTGCTTAAAAACCGCTTGATAGAATTATTAATAACAAAACAAAAAAACACGAAGAGTAGACATTATTTTAAAATATCTGATTGCATCATGAGCACAATAAAGCTAACATCTTCATCAAATAACATTAATAAAACATTGTTAACAGAAGACTTTATTGTTTCTGTCATGCAAATTGGAAAACAAGGTTAGGTAATCACCATGGCAATGTCCCCCGGAAAAGGTATTCTGGCATTAAAAATAGCAGATCAAAACATGCTCTATCATGCTTTTATGCCCTATTTACAAAATGGCGGCATATTTATCCCAACGAACAAAGTCTATGAATTGGGAGAAGAGGTTTTTATCGTGCTGAACCTAATGAACGAACCGGATAAAATTCCTGTTGCGGGAACAATAGCTTGGATCACGCCAAAAGGCGCACAAGGTAATCAGGCGGCTGGTATAGGTGTTCATTTTAGTGATGACGATGGCTCGGCAACGATGTTACGGGGTAAGATAGAAAATTATCTAGCGGATAAAAAACCCGATAAACCTACTCACACAATGTAATTAGAATCAACTATGTTTATAGATTCACACTGCCATCTCAATATGTTGGCACAAGAGGAGGGCGGCATTGATGCCGTTATAACGCAAGCAAAAGAAAATAGCGTCGATCATATTGTTTGTATTGCAATAGATAGAGCTAGTTGTGATGAGGTGTTAAACCTTGCCAAACAGTACCCTGATATGAGTGCCAGCGCTGGCATACATCCCAATGTTGAGCCAACTCCTGAAGAAACATTGACCGTTGAACAACTTGTAGAAATTGCCGATCACGATAAAATTATTGCAATAGGTGAAACCGGCTTAGACTACTTTCGCAGTGAAGGTGATTTAGAATGGCAAAGAGATAGATTCCGAATTCATATTGAAACCGCAAAACAAATCAACAAACCGCTTGTTATTCATACTCGCGAAGCACGTGAAGATACCATGACAATTTTAGAACAAGAAAATGCACAACAAGCCGGTGGCATTATTCATTGTTTCACCGAAAACTGGCAAACGGCACAAAGAGCGCTTGATATTGGTTTCTATATTTCACTTTCTGGAATTGTCACCTTCAAAAATGCAAAAGAATTACAAGAGGTAGCAAAAAAACTACCGCTAGATCGTATTTTGATTGAAACGGATGCTCCTTATCTTGCACCAATTCCGCATCGAGGCAAAACTAATAAGCCGGCATTTGTAAAACACGTAGCTGAGTTTCTAGCCGAACTAAGAGGGGATACGGTAGAAAATATTGCACATGCAACCACCGATAATTTCCATCGTTTATTTCCTACGACACAGTGAAAACACAGATGATCAGGCTGTTCGCATTACTATTTCTAACCGTTCAACTGATTGCCTGCTCTAATGACTATGCCCAATTAACAGCGCTGGATGATGAAGCCATAATTTTAGCTTTCGGTGATAGTTTAACCTATGGAACAGGCGTAAACAGTGCAACACAAAGTTATCCTGCAATATTAGCCGAACTTACCGGCTTAACTGTTATCAACAAAGGTATTCCAGGAGAAATTAGCCAACAAGGTCTAAAAAGACTACCAGCTGTTTTAGATGAAACCCAACCAGATCTAGTTATTCTCTGCCATGGTGGTAATGATTTGATTCGCAAACCAGGTCAAAAACAACTAAAAAATAATCTTGACCAAATGATTACATTAATCCAAAACAGTGGGGCACAGGTAATTTTGATCGCTGTACCTAATTTTAGTATTATGCTTGATGTACCAGACCTCTATACCAAACTAGCAAAACACCACAATATTCCAGTAGAACTGACATTTTTATCACAACTTGAAGGTGAGCCAACACTAAAATCAGATCCCATTCATCCTAATG
>CAYSGK010000046.1:0-11511 GCA_964430395.1 uncultured Methylophaga sp. | reverse complement strand
TTGTAACAGGTACGGAACTGGCAGAAAGTAGAGCAACTTGTTTGGTTTGTTTGTCTTTCAAGTCTGTTGTGCGACCTAGCGTATATAAATGATATTCAAATAAGCTTTCTTCCGCCATGCCACTGTCTGCTTTTGCCGTTTTTTCCATCATGACTACAGGAGCGTTTCGACCACGTAATTGTGGACGAACTTGGTTAACATCTCCAGCCACTAGTTGTAATTTAGCATTATTGTATTGGGTACCACTTTGATTGGTGAGCGTGACCCAGCCGGTTAGATCTAAATGGCTATCATCAGCGCTGAGCTCGGCTACATAATCGGCCTTCCATGAAAGACCGCCGGTAAGATAACCCAACTCGACAGTTTGAATTTTGGCCGATGAGCTGGTCAGTTGTGTCACTAAGGTGGGCTGGTCGCGCAGGTTATCCGGCACATTATCAAAAATATATTCACCTTTGGGATTGGTGACAATTTTATTACCCATTTTAAGTACGACACCGCTATTGGTGCTGAGTACGGTTGCGGTTTCAGTCGTTTCTAGGCCTGTAGCCGGGTTAGTTCTGGCTAATCGAACCTGTTTGCCGACATATTTCTCGAGTAATTTTTGTGGTGTAAGCAGATCAAAATCAAAGTTTTGTTCTAAAACATGTAATTGGATGTTGCTATTTAAACTACGAAGCAAGGCTGTTTCAGGCCGCATTCTGGCGCTGACGCCACGAAAAGCAAGCTTGTTAAAACCTTCATTCAAGGTGATTTTGCGTTGATCTTTGATTAATGCCAGGTTTTCATTATAAATAGTGACAGCAACCGAAGTTTGGTCATCTAATGTTGTACGTTGTTCAGAGCTAGCAGAAAAAGCAGGGTTTGCTAGGCATAATGATAAAGCAAGTAAAGACAATGAACGTTTCATAATGTATCTCCATATGTTTTGATTAACATAGTTGTATCATACCTGCCCAAAGCTTGGCTAATGTTAACAGTTTGTAAAATCATTAAATTAAGGCAATGTCGGGAAAATTATTAGCAACAGCTTGATAGCTATTATATTTTTCCAACACCGCAATAATATCCGGCAAGGGTTCCGCCCAGATTTCGGGTAGATCTGCTTCGCCTTCGCTGATAATAGGGAAGGCTAATTGTTCGACAGGCGGAGTGAATTCAGCTGTTACGTTTTCCTTGTTACCTCTTGCATCAATACGATACCAACCATAAGGTTTTAGAAACACAGCATTTAAGCCATGCAAGCAAAAAGGTGGTTCATCATTATCTATCGTCAATCGCTGATAACATAAGCCTGCTGGAATAGTATTAGCTCTGAGTAATGCTGCCAACAAATGGCTTTTAGCATAACAATAACCGGTGCCGTGTTTTAAAACATCGGAAGCTTTGCATGTGACTGGATTAAGTTTGAAATCATTACTATGCTTAATTTGATCACGCACAAATTCAAAACAGGCAGCAGCTATTTCAGTTTTGTCGCTAAGACCTAGCGACAATTGTTGTGCTTTGGCTTTGACTTGATCTGTTTGCCAATCGATATAAGTTGTTGCAGCTAAATATTGTTTCATTTTTAAATCAATTTTCTTAATCCAATTAATTGCGTTTTTTGCCAGCCTAACTTTTCATAAAATGCCAATGCATGCTGGTTATTCCGGTCAGCTAATAATTGCAAACGGGTTATTTTTTGAGCGCGAGACCATTCTGCAACGGCTGAAAGCAGTTTTCTCCCCACCCCTTTGCAGACGAAGTCATGATGAACAACAACATCTTCAATTATGCCAACAGAGCCGCCTTCAGCAGTAGAAATTAGTGTTTGCACGGTACACATGCCGACAATTTCGGTATTGTGTTTAGCAAGGAAAACACAATCTTTTTCACTGATAAGTAATAAGGATAAACCTTTAGATTGTTTGCGTTCATTAAAGATGAAATCTTCTTCAACTTTGCAAAGCTCTTTTAGTAAGTTGACCAGATCATTGATGTCAGTTGATTTTGCTTGGTGTATAGTAACTATAGGATTCATTGTAAAAAATTTCCGTTAATTAGTGCTTTCTAATATACTGTTTATAATAATAATTGAATAACAACGAAATTTTGGGGTTAAACTATGAAATATCAGGCACTAAGGCGTGTATTTACAGCTTTGTTTTTAGCTATGCTGATGGCTGGCGCATATGCTGACGAACAACTAGATAGTATCACAGTGACCGAAAAAACATTCCCGAAATATGAAGTGTTTGATGCGGTGGTTGAAGCAGTAAATCATTCGACAGTATCCTCGCGTATTTCAGCTCAGGTAATTGAAATTAATTACGACGTTAATGATGTGGTGCCAAAAGGTGCTGTGATTATGAAATTTCAAGATGCAGAGTTTCAAGCGCGGGTGGCACAAATTAAGGCTAATATATTAGCCGATAAAGCGCAAAGCCGTGAGGCTATTGCCCGCCAAAAAGAGGCTAGAGCGGAAGCAAAGCGAGTTAAAAGTTTATTTGCACGTAAATTAATTTCACAAGCCGCACTTGATAGCGCTAATGCTAATTTGAGTGCAGCGAATGCCCGTGTTCAGGCATTACAAGCACAGTCAAAATCTAGACAAGCTCAGTTGACAGAAGCTAAAGTGCAGCTTTCATATACGCAGATAATTGCACCTTATAGTGGCGTAGTCACAGAACGTTTAATTGAATTAGGCGAGATGGTCAGCCCAGGGCAACATTTAATGACAGGCGTTTCGCTAGAACATTTGCGTGCCGTTGTGAATGTGCCTCAATATCTATTGAGTACAGTTCAATCCTCCTCTGATCCTGAATTAGTATTACTAGATGGTCAGCATATTCAAGGAGAGAAAATGACCGTTATCCCTCAAGCTAATTCGATGAGTCACAGCTTTAAAGTTCGAATTGATCTACCTGATAAAATTGGCGTTATTTATCCTGGTACGTATGGCAAAATGCAATTTTCCGTGGGTAATGAGCGGATCAGAGTCGTACCTCAGTCAAGCATTGTACAAAGAAGTGAGGTTTCGGCGGTGTATGTATTGACCGATAAGCAGACGTTAACATTGAGACAAATCCGTCTAGGACGGCTATTGGCGGGAGAACAGAGAGAAATATTAGCAGGTTTGGCGCTAGGTGAAAAAGTAGCATTAGATCCTTTGCAAGCAGCAATATTATTGAAGAAAAATAGCGCAAGGTCTGCGCTATGACGGATAAATTAGGAATTTCAGGCCGCATTGCAAAACAGTTCCAAAATTCACAAATCACACCATTATTAGCCTTAGTTGGATTATTACTTGGCTTATTTGCCATCATGATAACGCCACGCGAGGAAGAACCACAGATTGATGTGACATTTGCCAATATTTTTATTGCCTACCCAGGTGCATCTGCAGGTGAGGTTGAACGACTCATTTCAACACCTGCAGAACAAATTATTTCTGAAATATCGGGTATGGATCATGTTTATTCGGTCTCCAAACCAGGTATATCTATTTTAACTGCGCAATTTAAAGTGGGAGAAGATCGTACTGCTGCTATTGTACGCTTGTATAATAAAATCTATTCAAATGGCGATTGGTTACCAACGCAATTAGGTGTTGCACAACCTATTATTAAACCAATGGGAATTGATGATGTACCTATCGTAACTTTGACTTTTTGGACCAAAGACCCTTCACGTGGAGCGTATGATTTACAAAAGGTTGCCCATTCGGTTGAAGCTGAAATAAAACGTATTCCAGGTACTCGAGATATTTATACGATTGGTGGTTCAGATAATGTGATTCGTATTCAACTTGATCCGCAAAAATTAGCAGCATATGACATTGACCTATCTGGATTAAAGCAGGCGTTATTGGCAGCCAATAGATCTGTCGAATCAGGATTGTTGGTAAAAGAAGATAAAGAAACATCTGTTCAGGCGGGTGTCTTTTTAACGACGATTAAAGAAATAGCGTCCGTTGTGATTGGGGTTAAGGATGGGGCACCGGTCTTTCTACAAGATGTTGCAACAGTGCTAGCGGGGTCTGATCAGGCAAAACGTTATGCTTGGCTTGGAGTGGGATCTGCGGCTAGTTCAAAAGCGATTGAAGGACAGGGTGAATATCCAGCCGTCACCATTGCCATTGCCAAACAACCTGGTACAAATGCTGTTGATATCGCCAATGCAGTGATTCATCATTATCATGAATTGAAAGGTGTTTTTATTCCGAAAGGAATTAATGTAACGGTTACTCGTAACTATGGCCAAACAGCCAATGATAAAGCTGAAAAATTAATTCATAAGCTTATCTTTGTGACGTGTGCAGTTATCATATTAGTACTAATAGCATTGGGTTGGCGTGAAGCGTTTATAGTAGGTGTTGCCGTTATTATTACCTTAATGTTAATGCTCTTTGCCTCATGGGCTTGGGGTTTTACCTTGAACCGAGTGTCGTTATTTGCATTGATTTTTTCGATTGGGATCTTGGTTGATGATGCCATTGTGGTGGTAGAAAATATTCATCGACATCATAAAAAAAGTGGGGATTCATTATTAAGTATTATTCCTCTGGCTGTTGATGAAGTCGGAGGGCCAACAATTTTAGCGACATTTGCGGTGATAGCAGCGTTATTGCCGATGGCCTTTGTAACAGGTCTGATGGGACCTTATATGAGTCCTATTCCAATTAATGCAAGCATGGGTATGTTGTTATCATTATTAGTTGCTTATATTTTGACGCCGTGGATGGTGTTGAAGTTTATGGCTAATCAGCGTGAACACTCCAACCATAAAAGTGACTCGACGGGTGGTATGTCTTATCGTTTTTTTAATAAGGTGATAGGCCTATTTATTCTACATAAAATGAGTCGTTTTTGGCGTTGGTTATTATTAGTTATGATGTTGCTATTAATTGTAGCTTCGGTAGGATTGGTGGCAACAAAATCAGTGGTATTAAAAATGTTGCCATTTGATAATAAGTCGGAGTTTCAAGTTGTTATTGATATGCCAGAAGGGACAAGTTTAGAACATACAGCAGGCTTGGCTCGGGAATTAGGGGTGTATTTAGCTACAGTACCAGAAGTTACGGATTATGAAGCATATATTGGTACAGCAGCACCGATTAATTTTAATGGTCTTGTTCGGCAATATTATTTACGAAAAGGTTCAAATGTTGCAGATATTCAAGTGAACTTGCTCGATAAACATCAGCGCGATAGGCAAAGTCATGAGATTGCGACAGCTACCCGTAAACCATTACAACAAATTGCAAAACGCTGGGGAGGGAATGTCAAAATTGTAGAAGTACCCCCTGGGCCACCCGTTCAATCGCCAATAGTAGCAGAAATATATGGGATTGATTATGCTCATCAATTGACCGTAGCTAAGCAAGTAAGATCGATATTTGAGCAAGCTGATGAGGTTGTTGATGTCGATGATAGTGTTGAAACTAGGGCATCGCGTAAAGAAATAAAAGTGGATAAAACAAAAGCAGCATTATTAGGTTTATCTCAAGCCCAAATAGTGATGGCCGTTCAAATGGCGTTGGGTGGTGAAGATGTCGGATATATTCATAATTATGCCGTTAAATATGCCGTACCTTTGCGTTTAGAATTCCCGGTGAGTGAGCGACGTGATCTATCTAATGTGCTTAAATTGAAGATCCGTAATCAACGTGGAGACCTGATTGCTATAGGTGATGTGGTGAATGTGGTGAATACTCAACGGGAGCAAACTATTTTCCATAAAGATTTATTGCCTGTCAGTTATGTAACGGCAGATACATCGGGTAGGCTAGATAGCCCGTTGTATGGCATGTTCGACATTGTCAGCCGTTTGAAAGAAATGGCCTTTGACCAATTTTATATTCATCCTCCTGTTCTACCTATCAGTAACAGTATTAAATGGGATGGAGAATGGAAAGTGACCTATGAAACATTCCGTGATATGGGTGCTGCGTATGCTGTTGGAATTATCTTAATATATTTATTAGTTGTCGCACAATTTAGATCATATCTGATACCCTTAGTTATTATGGCTCCGATCCCGCTTACCATTATTGGCGTTATGCCCGGACATGTATTGTTGGGGGCACAATTTACTGCAACATCTATGATTGGCATGATTGCAATGGCAGGTATTATTGTACGTAACTCGATTTTGCTAGTTGATTTTATTCAGCAGGCAGTTATAAATGGAATGGCATTGGAAGAGGCGGTTATACGAGCAGCAACCGTGCGAGCTAAACCCATAATTCTAACGGCTATTGCAGCGATGGTGGGCGCATTATTTATTTTAGATGATCCTATCTTCAATGGTTTAGCCGTAGCATTATTATCTGGGATCCTAGTCTCTACAATATTAACCTTACTAGTGATCCCTGTAATGTATTACGCCTTTACTCGTGCAAAGATCTAGTTTTGAGCGATACGCAGTGCTTGTGCTTGGCGAGATAGAGTGTGTTTCACCAATAAGTTGCGGTCGTGTTCACTCATATGACTAAAGGCCAGCCTTAAATAATAAGGTGTTTCTGTAGGAGCATCATTGATTCTGTCACAGGCAATTACATTTGCTATAGCGGTGATAAAGGTACCTGAATGACTTAGTTCAATACGTATTTCAACGGGGCTTTTAGTTGCATATTCATCAGCAGAAAGAAAGGCAATGCCACCGCCACTCAGGTTGACATCAGTTGTTTCCAAATGATCTGTTATATTGTTTTGGTGTTGAACCGTGCTAGCGACGAGGTTTATTTTTTCATCTAATAAGCGTAATGCGCGTGCTGTTTCACGATCAGATTGGCTAATTTGGTCTATGGTATGGGCAAGAGATGTTGTCAATTCACTTAGCTGTTGTTGTGCTAAATTTGTATCAGTAGGAATTGGATTACTAATAGCCGTTACCCGATGCTCTAGCTCTTTGCCATCAATCGCAGATATTTCAACAAAAACGGTGTCATTAATGCGAAAAAATTCACGTCTATCGGTATTAAATTCTGGCATATTTTCCATTGTGTTAAGCCCCTTAACTTTTTCATGTAATTATACACTCAAATTTCTAGCTAATATTGTGCCAGTTCTATTTTTTCTAATGTAGCGATGTAAGTAAGCTGAACTCTGGATAAGTACAGGCATCCAACACATCTATTTTAGTGGCTCTCCGCGTTAGATTGACTTCCAATAGCTCGCTATTGCTACGTAAATCTGCCTTGATATCCACTAAAATAGAAGTGCTGGATCAAAATAATGACTGATTTCTTATCCCTTTAACATCTGTTTTTTTGCTAAGGTGCTGTAAATTAAAAGTTTTGTACCTAGCCTTATCCAGGGTTCAGCTTAAATAGTGGGTAAGGTATCTGGTATAATTACAAGTTAACCAGCTTTTACGGAAAACTAATTTTGACCACTGCAACACACGATATTAAGCATTTATTAGAACAACGTATTCTCATTCTCGATGGTGCGATGGGAACGATGATCCAAAGTTATAACTTGGAAGAAGCAGACTATCGTGGTGAACGTTTTGCTGATCATGATTGTGATGTTAAGGGTAATAATGATCTTTTATCATTAACCCAACCCAAAATTATCAGTGATATTCACCGTGCTTATTTTGAAGCAGGCGCCGATATTGTTGAAACCAACACATTTAATGGCACATCGATTGCGATGGCTGATTATCAAATGGAATCGTTGGTTTATGAGTTAAATAAGGTTTCAGCTCAGTTAGCACGAACTGTTGCTGATGAATTTACTAAGAAGGAACCTAATAAACCTCGTTTTGTAGCGGGGGTTTTAGGCCCAACAAACCGTACGGCAAGTATTTCACCGGATGTGAATAACCCCGGTTTTCGTAATGTGAGTTACGATGAATTAGTCGAATCGTATCTTGAATCTATCGCCGGCTTAGTTGATGGTGGTGCAGATTTATTATTAGTTGAAACCGTATTTGATACGCTCAATGCCAAAGCGGCTTTATTTGCCATTGAAAGCTATTTTGATGAACATGATGTTCATCTACCCATTATGATTTCGGGTACGATTACTGATGCCAGTGGTCGTACATTATCGGGGCAAACAGCTGAAGCTTTTTGGAATTCGTTAGCACATTCTCAACCGATCAGTATGGGGCTCAATTGTGCTTTAGGTGCCGATCAATTACGTCAATATATTGAGGCTTTATCAGGCATTGTGACCAGTTATATCAGTGCCCATGCTAATGCGGGTTTGCCTAATGAATTTGGTGAGTATGACGAATCACCAGAAGTAATGGCGGCGCAAATGAAAGAGTGGGCTGAATCAGGATTTTTGAATATTGTCGGCGGTTGCTGTGGTACTTCACCGGCTCATATTAAAGCGATTGCCGAAGCCGTTGAAGGTATTAAACCGCGTGTGCCCGTTGAAAATAAACATTATTGTAATTTAAGTGGCTTAGAGCCTTTTACTATTACGCCTGAAAGCCTCTATGTGAATGTCGGTGAGCGTACTAATGTCACTGGGTCGGCACGGTTTGCACGCTTAATTAAAGAAGAAAATTACGATGAAGCCTTAAGTGTGGCTCGTCAACAGGTTGAAAATGGTGCGCCGATCATTGATATCAATATGGATGAAGGTATGTTGGATTCTAAAGCGGCGATGGTCACTTTTTTGAATTTAATTGCGTCTGAACCTGATATTAGTCGTGTGCCGATTATGATCGACTCTTCAAAATGGGAAGTGATCGAGGCTGGTCTTAAATGTATTCAGGGTAAAGGTATCGTCAACTCGATCAGTATGAAAGAGGGCGAAGAAAAATTTATTGAACAAGCCAAATTAGTACGCCGCTATGGTGCTGCTGTCATTGTGATGGCATTTGATGAACAGGGACAAGCCGATACTCGTAAGCGTAAACGTGAGATTTGTACACGTTCTTATGAATTATTAACCCAAGTGGTTGGTTTCCCGCCCGAAGATATTATTTTTGACCCCAATATTTTTGCGATCGCAACGGGGATTGATGAACATAATAATTATGCAGTAGATTTCATTGAAGCAGTACGTGATATTAAAACTGCATTACCTCATGCCATGGTCAGTGGTGGTGTCAGTAATGTGTCGTTCTCATTTCGAGGTAATAACCCACTGCGAGAAGCAATTCATGCGGTCTTTTTATATCATGCCATTCAAGCAGGCATGGATATGGGGATCGTTAATGCTGGGCAATTAGCGATTTATGATGACTTACCCGAAGAGTTACGTGAACGTGTTGAAGATGTAGTGCTTAATCGCCGTGATGATGCCACAGAACGCTTATTAGATATTGCCGAAAAATATCGTGGCGATGGCAAAAAAGTTGAAGTTAAAGAAGACTTAGAATGGCGCTCATGGCAAGTTGAGAAACGCTTAGAACATGCCTTGGTTAAAGGAATTACCGACTTTATCGACGAAGATACTGAATTATGTCGCCAAAATGCCAACCGTCCTATCGATGTCATTGAAGGTGCATTGATGGATGGTATGAATGTGGTCGGTGATTTGTTTGGTGCAGGAAAAATGTTTTTGCCGCAAGTGGTTAAATCAGCACGGGTAATGAAAAAAGCGGTGGCATATTTAATGCCCTTTATTGAAGACGAAAAAGAAGAGGGCGATGAAAATAGTAGCAATGGCAAGATCTTGATGGCAACGGTTAAAGGCGATGTTCACGATATTGGCAAAAATATTGTGGGTGTGGTGTTGCAATGTAATAATTTTGAAATTATTGATATGGGTGTGATGGTGCCCTGCGCTGATATTCTGGACACCGCCAGAAAAGAGAATGTCGATATTATCGGCTTGTCTGGCTTGATTACGCCATCGCTTGATGAAATGGTGCATGTGGCTAAAGAAATGGAACGTTTAGGCTTTGAAACTCCGGTGATGATTGGCGGAGCAACTACATCGTTGATTCATACAGCAGTTAAAATTGATCAAAATTATCATGGTGCCAGTATTTATGTGAAGGATGCTTCACGTGCCGTGGGTGTGGCACAAAACTTAATCACCCCAGAAACACGTGATGATTTTATTGCCAATATCAAACAAGATTATGAGACTAAACGTGCCCGTCACAAAGGGCGAAAGAGTACACGGCGTCAACTCACCATCGCCGATGCACGCGCCAATAAGACAAAAATTGATTGGACAAAATATAGCCCAACGGTGCCAAATAAACTAGGTGTACATACTTTTGATGATTACCCACTAGAAGACTTAGTTGAGCGTATTGATTGGACACCGTTTTTCCAAGCATGGGAGTTGGCGGGTAAATACCCACGTATTTTAGAAGATGAAATTGTCGGTGAACACGCAACACATTTATTTAATGATGCCAAAGCAATGTTAGCAAAGATTGTTGATGAAAAATGGTTAACAGCACGTGCGGTTTATGGTTTCTTCCCTGCAAATACGGTGAATGATGATGATACTGAAGTCTATACTGATGAATCTCGTAGCGAAGTATTAATGACCTTGCATAGCTTGCGTCAACAAGGTGAGCGCCCCCCCGGTAGGCCTAATGCCGCATTAGCTGATTTTATTGCACCTAAAGAGAGTGGTGTAAATGATTATATTGGTGCGTTTGCAGTGACAGCGGGAATTGGCATTGAAGAACATATTGATCGTTTTGAAGATGACCATGACGATTATCAAAGCATTATGTTGAAAGCATTAGCCGATCGTTTAGCAGAAGCCTTTGCTGAACGATTACATGAATTGGTACGTAAAGATTTGTGGGCTTATGTGCCTGATGAATCTTTAGCTAATGAAGACTTGATTGATGAAAAATATCAAGGCATACGACCTGCACCGGGATATCCGGCGTGTCCAGATCACACCGAAAAAGCATTATTATGGGATTTATTAGAGCCTGAAAAAAATGCCGGTATCACCATAACTGAAAGCTTTGCCATGTTACCGACTGCGGCGGTGAGTGGTTTTTATTATGCACATCCTGAATCACGATATTTCGGTTTGGGTAAAATTGATAAAGACCAAGTTGCAGATTATGCCGAGCGAAAAGGCTGGACAATGGATGTGGCCGAGCGTTGGCTTTCACCTGCATTATCGTATGATGATTAAGGAGGCTGGCTTATGCAAAATGCGATAGATGATCTGCAAATGAAACTTGCTTTTCAAGAAGATTTATTAGAGCAACTTAATCAGATTGTGACAGACCAACAGCAGCAAATAAGCCGATTAGAATTAGCACTTGAAACAATGAAAGTACAGGTTAATACCATGCAGACTGCGAGTCAAGAATCAGGGCCGCAACATGAGTTACCACCGCATTATTAAACGAAACAAACGAATATCGTCATTCCGGTAGTCTTTTAGCCGGAATCTATATGCAGAACAATGGATTCACACTTAAAACAAGTGAGAATCTATGGTAATTATTTTAGGTGCAACCCAGATTCCGGCTAACAAGCCCACCGGAATGACAGCATTCTTTTGATTTGTGGCTTCTCGTTCTTGAGGAAAATAATGACTCAACGGCAATGCATAATTCTAGAAGGCGATG
>CAYSGK010000045.1:0-11636 GCA_964430395.1 uncultured Methylophaga sp. | reverse complement strand
AAACCAAATGGTTTTCTTCTGTTGGCTCTGTTTTAAGTCGTAATTCACTGAATGATTCTGCCCAAAAAATCGTATTATTTGATGAGATTCAGCGCTTTAATACGATAGATACGGATGGTAAACCACTCACTAACACTAAGTTTTCTGATTTCTGGGAGTTGCTTTCAGATGGTCGCTTATCCCGACGTGATCGTGATGATCTTGATTTTTTACTCGCTGAAATGATGCGTGCTGATCGTGAATTTGCCTCACAACTCAAAAAAGGTGATATTGATGTTATTCCACCTCTAGCGTTATATGAAGCTCAACATATTAAAAATGCATTGGATATGGATGAGGCTATTCATGAAATTACAGCCATGTCACGGACAAAGCTAATCAAACGTATTGAAGAAGCACGGGTTAGTAAAAAAATATATGAGCCGGTAGACCATTCAAAAACACTGATTATTATTTCTGGTAATCTGGATGAAGCATTTTCAATGGCAACACGCACTGCTGAAGCAGATATTGATGCCGATATTTTTAGCGCTTTCACCGAAAAAGTCTCTGTTGTTGATGTGAAAGAAGCACTTTCAAAACGCTTTAAACCTGAACAGGTTGCGCGTTATGGCAATATTCATTTAATTTATCGCAGTCTGCGTCAGGCTGATTTTGTGGCACTAATACACCGAGAAGTCAGCCGCATCACCGCAAATGTAAAAAGCTTATTCGGCATTAAGGTCACTGTTTCAAAGGCTATCGAAACGATTATTTACCGTAATGGCGTCTTCCCTGTGCAAGGTGTGCGCCCTGTATTTTCTAGTATCAGTGATATTTTAGAGTCTAATCTCTCACGTTATATTCTTGAAGAAATGATGGATGGGGGAAAACATATTGCCATTGATTATGACAATGATAAAAAATGTTTAATTGCCACATTATCAAATGGCAAGATTATCGAAACACCGTTTATTGGTCGCTTAGACCGTGCACGGCAAAGCAATTTAGAAGATGTTGTTGCAAATATAAGCACACATGAGGCCGGGCATGCTGTTGTTTACGCTGTTTTGTTTGGCTTAGCGCCCTTACAGCTTGTCTCGCGAGTTGCGTCAACAACGGCAGCAGGTTTCACCTTCCCACATGAAATTCATGGCACAAAACAAAGTTTAGTCTCAAAAATTAAAGTCTATCTTGCTGGTGGTATTGCCGAAGAAATTGTTTTTGGTGATGAAAATGCAAGCACAGGCCGACAAAGCGATCGTGAACAAGCGACTTCGTTGGCATTAGACTTTATTCGACGATTTGGCTTTGATGAAGAGTTTTATGCCAACTACACATTAAGTGATGAGTACGTTATGGATAAATCAGCCACTGATACTGATGTTGAAAAAATGATGGCACGCCTTGAAGCTGAAACCCGTGAATTATTATTAGCGTGGAAGCCATTATTATTAGATTTGTCGGAAGCATTGCGTTTGTCAGGCAAAGTCAATGGGGAGTCCGTTGCAAAGATCGCTAAAACCCACCATCTCAACGTGCTTGTACAGGCTGAAGGCCACCTTCATGTGCCTGATTATGCTAAGCAATTAGAACAAAAACGAAAAGCTTAAAGTCACTGCAATATGCGCCTAGATAACCAATATTTCTTTTTCCAATAGACATTATCTAGCCGGGAAATAATCACACCTTTGCTGGTTGAAGCATGAAGAAAGCGACCGTCTGAAAGATAAATTCCAACATGCCGTGTTTTCCATCCTGTTTTGAAAAAAATTAAATCACCTGCTTGTAGTTGGCCAATATAAATTCGTGCTCCACGTTCTGCTTGTGTTTCAGTAGTCCGTGGGAGCTTCACTCCAAACTTATCCTTAAATGTAAGATAAACAAATCCCGAGCAATCTATCCCTGTTTTACTCAAACCGCCTAGCTGATATGGTGTGCCTTGCCAACTTTGATATTGTGCATATAACAGTGATTCTGTCGTATTTGATGATTTGCGTGTTATATTTTGCCCACCACAAGCTGTAAGCAATAACGTTAAAGCTAATAGCCAATATAGTCTCAAATTTAAACCTCCATTGCCATTTCTACACATTGAACACCCTGATTTTTTGTGAATTTAGTCGCAATATTATTGAGCTTAAGACGATAATAGATATAAATCTGTGAACAAAAACACTATCTTAGTTAATTTGATGTTATACCCTCTTCCCATATAGCATAACACTACTTTATACTGTTGGTGTTATCATGGATATAAAGGAGTTCGGAAACAAGCAGATCTATCTGTCTTTAACCAAACATCTATGCATTTTTCTATAAAAAAAGGGCTTGACTTGCCCATTGCAGGTAGCCCCGAGCAAATAATTACTGATGCCCCTCCTGTTAAGTCTGTCGCTATTTTAGGCACTGATTTTGTTGGCATGAAACCAACAATGTTGGTTCAAGAAGGGCAGCAAATTAAACTGGGCGAAGCACTTTTTTCTGATAAAAAAAATCCCGGCGTGCAATTTACTTCACCCGGTGCTGGCACAATTAAGGCTATCAATCGAGGTGCACGTCGCGTATTACAATCTATTGTTATTGAACTTGATGGTAGTGATGAAGTTAGCTTTAAAAAATATGAGCCAACACAATTATCAGAACTAAGTCGGGAGGATGTTAAACAGAATTTACTTGATTCTGGTCTTTGGTCGGCAATCCGCACCCGCCCTTATAGCAAATCACCTAAGCCAGAATCCGTACCAAGCTCAATTTTTGTTACCGCAATGGATACCAATCCATTAGCAGGCGATCCTAGCATTATCATAAATGAATATTCCGATGACTATGTGAATGGTCTTACGATTTTAAGCCTGCTTACTGATGGTAAGGTGTTTGTCTGCCAAGCCGAAAATGCCAGCACCGCTAATACAATACAGTCAAATATTGAAACACATACCTTTTCTGGTCCACATCCCGCAGGTTTAGCCAGTACACATATCCATTTTCTTGATCCTGTCAGCGCCAATAAGACTGTTTGGCATATTAATTATCAAGATGTTATCGCCTTCGGAAAGTTATTCACTACGGGAAAACTGTGGGTCGAACGTATTATTTCACTTGCCGGACCATTGGTGAAAGAGCCTCGATTACTTCGTACTCGCTTAGGTGCTAACACTGAAGATCTTGTACATGATAATGTGCAACATATTCAGTCTCGCGTCATTTCAGGTTCGGTGTTACATGGCCACACGGCAACTAACTGGGCTGGTTTTCTTGGGCGCTTTCACCAACAAATTTCTGTTATTGAAGAAAGCAATAAACGTGAGTTTTTCGGGTGGATTAAACCCGTGGGTAAAAATAAATTCTCAGCCCTTAATGTCTTTGTTTCAAAGGCCTTAGGTAAAAAACAGTTAAATCTAACAACATCGCAAAATGGTAGCCCTAGAGCAATGGTGCCTGTTGGTAATTTTGAAATGGTGATGCCACTAGATATATTGCCAACTCAATTATTACGCGCATTAGTCGTTAAAGACACTGATGCAGCACAAGCTTTAGGCTGTTTAGAATTAGATGAAGAAGATCTTTCACTGTGTTCTTTCGTATGTTCTGGCAAGTTTGACTATGGTCCGATGTTACGAACTAACCTCACTCAAATAGAAAAAGAAGGATAAGCATGTCGCGTTTACGACGTTTCCTTGATCGAATAGAACCTCAATTTCAAAAAGGTGGTCCTTACCATAAGTGGTTTGCTGTCTTTGAAATGGTGGATACGTTTCTTTATTCCCCTGCGGATAATACGCGCGGCTCGCCTCATGTGCGTGATGGTATCGACCTTAAACGATTGATGACCTATGTCGTTATATCTACCTTTCCTGTTATTTTGATGATGTTATGGAACACGGGCTATCAAGCAAATAGTGCAATGGCTGCAATGGGGATGACCGAATTAGAAGGCTGGCGTGGCGCAATTATCAGCTTTATGGGGATCGGCTTCAATGCTAATAGCATGACAGCAAACATGTTTCATGGTTTGCTCTATTTCTTACCCATTTACCTCACAACCTTAATTGCCGGCGGTGCATTTGAAGTATTATTTGCCGCCGTAAGAAACCATGAAGTCAACGAAGGCTTCTTAGTTACTTCAATGCTTTATACCTTAATATTGCCTGCCTCAACACCGTTATGGCAAGTTGCTTTAGGGATTATATTTGGCGTGGTATTAGGTAAAGAAGTGTTTGGTGGAACCGGTAAAAACTTCTTAAACCCCGCTTTAACCGGTCGCGCTTTTTTATACTTTGCCTATCCCGCTCAAATGTCAGGAGATGCGGTTTGGACAGCTATTGATGGTTTTAGTGGTGCAACACCGTTAGCACTCGGTGCAGCAGGTGGATTAGAGGCGATTACCAACGCAGGATTTACTTGGTCACAATCATTCCTTGGTGCAATGCAAGGTTCATTAGGTGAAACATCAACCTTAGCCTGTTTATTAGGCGCTGCCTTCTTGCTCTATACTCGCGTCGCCTCCTATCGAATTATTTTTGGCGTATTCTTTGGTATGGTCGCCACCACATTGCTATTTAATATAATCGGTAGTGATACTAACCCTATGTTTGCCTTGCCGTGGTATTGGCATTTAACACTAGGTGGTTTTGCATTTGGTATGATCTTTATGGCAACCGATCCTGTTTCCGCTGCGATGACAGATACCGGGCGCTGGGTTTATGGTGGCTTAATTGGTTTTATGACCGTATTGATACGCGTAGTGAACCCAGCCTTCCCTGAAGGCATAATGTTAGCCATTCTTTTTGCCAATATTTTTGCACCATTAATCGATTATTTTGTAGTGCAAGCCAATGTTAAACGTCGACTAGGGCGAAGTTAAAATGACTGAAAACAATAGCAAAGGGTTTATCGGTAGCATATTAAGCTTACCCAATGACAGTCCTAAAAAAACAATCATCATTGCATTTTTATTATGCCTAGTCTGTTCTGTTTTAGTATCAACGGCTGCCGTTGTATTAAAATCGAAACAGGTTGCCAATAAAGAGTTAGACATTAAGAAAAATATCTTGGCCATTTCTGGACTGTCTGCTGAGAATGGTGATATCGCAACTGCATTTGAGAAATTTGAAGTTAAAGTAGTTGATCTTGAAACAGGTCAATATGCAGATATAGATCCATCAAGCTATGACCAACAAAAAGCATCATCTGACCCAGAACAGAGCATTAAACTAACTGCCGAACAAGATATCGCTAAAATTGGTCGCCGTGCAAAATTAGCCACTATATATTTATTAAAAGAAAACGATACTATTAAACAGGTGATATTGCCTATTCATGGTTATGGCCTTTGGTCAACGCTCTATGGCTTTATTGCATTTGAAGGTGATTTTAATACTATTCAAGGTTTGCAATTCTATGCTCATGCAGAAACACCCGGCCTAGGAGGAGAAGTTGATAATCCCAAATGGCGAAAACAATGGCATGGTAAAAAAGCGTTTGATCAAGATGGCCATTTAAAAATCAAAGTTATACGCGGTCATGTCGACTTCAAAATGGCTGATGCCGAGCATAAAGTAGACGGCTTATCGGGCGCAACACTCACTAGTCGTGGTGTCTCAAACTTAGTTAATTACTGGTTGGGTGACCATGGTTTTGGCCCTTATTTAACAAATATGCGCTCTGCGATGGAGAATTAACAAATGGCAAGCGAAATTAAATCAAGTGTAGTTGACCCACTTATTGATAATAACCCAATTACCTTGCAAGTTTTGGGCGTATGCTCAGCTTTAGCTGTCACCACCAATATGATGGCCGCAGTAATTATGAGTATCGCTCTTACCACGGTAACGGCCTTCTCAAGTGCGTTTATTAGCTCAATTAGAAATCATATTCCGTCAAGTATCCGCATTATTGTACAAATGACGATTATTGCCTCACTCGTCATTGTCGTTGACCAAATTCTTAAAGCCTATGCCTATGAAGCAAGTAAACAATTATCGGTATTTGTAGGTTTAATTATCACTAACTGTATCGTACTGGGTCGTGCCGAGGCCTTTGCAATGAAAAATCCGCCCGTACTTAGTTTCTTTGATGGTATCGGCAATGGGCTTGGTTACAGCTTAATCTTACTTGTTGTTGCATTCTTCCGTGAATTACTCGGTGCTGGCAAACTATTTGGTCATCAAATCATTCCTGTTGCTAACGAAGGGGGCTGGTATATTCCTAATGGTTTAATGCTGCTACCTCCTAGTGCTTTTTTTGTGATTGGCTTACTTATTTGGGCTATCCGTAGCTGGAAAAAAGAACAAGTTGAAGAACCTGATTATCAAATCCATCAGGTTCATCGCACGGAGGTGATGTAAATGGAGCATTATTTAAGCCTCTTTATTCGCTCAATATTTATTGAGAATCTTGCATTATCTTTCTTCTTGGGAATGTGCACCTTTCTTGCTGTTTCTAAAAAAATTGAAACTGCATTAGGTTTAGGTATTGCAGTTGTTTTAGTACAAATGATTACCGTACCAGCCAACAATATTATTTATCAATATCTGCTCAAAGATGGTGCTTTAGCATGGGCTGGCTTACCTGATGTCGACCTCAGCTTTTTAGGCTTGATCAGTTATATTGGTGTTGTAGCCGCCATCGTACAAATTCTAGAAATGGCGATGGATAAGTATGTTCCAGCACTTTATAACGCCCTCGGTATTTTTCTACCACTTATTACCGTAAATTGCGCCATATTAGGTGGAACCCTATTTATGGTTGAACGTGATTATAACCTTGCTGAGAGCGCTGTTTACGGTGTAGGTAGTGGCTTAGGTTGGGCAATGGCTATTACAGCAATTGCAGGTGTCCGAGAAAAACTAAAATATTCTGATGTTCCAGAGGGTCTGCAAGGCCTTGGTATCACATTTATTACCGCAGGCCTTATGGCGCTCGGCTTTATGGCGTTTTCAGGGATTCAAATATAATGGAAATCATACTCGGTATTGCCTTATTTACACTTGTTATCATGGGTTTAGTGCTTATAATATTAAGTGCGCGATCTAAGCTAGTCTCCACTGGCGATGTTAGCATTAATATTAATGATGAAAAAACCATTGAAACCCCAGCGGGTGGCAAACTATTGGGGGCACTTGCTGATTCAAGCTTGTTTGTATCATCGGCCTGTGGTGGTGGCGGTACTTGTGGCCAATGTAAAGTAAAGGTCTTTGAAGGTGGTGGTTCAATTCTGCCAACTGAAGAAGCCCATATCACAAAACGTGAAGCGGCTGAAGGCGATCGCCTGTCTTGCCAAGTATCCGTTAAGCAAGATATGAAGATCCAGGTCCCTGAAGAGGTGTTTGGCGTCAAGAAATGGCAATGCACCGTACGTTCAAATGACAATGTGGCCACCTTTATAAAAGAGCTCGTTTTAGCCTTGCCCGACGGTGAAAATGTTGACTTTAAAGCCGGTGGATTTATTCAAATAGAGTGTCCTGCTCACATCAGTGAATATAAGGATTTTGATATTGATGAAGAATACCGTGAAGATTGGGATCGCTTTGATATGTGGCGTTATACTTCAAATGTAAAACATGATGTTATTCGCGCATACTCAATGGCAAATTATCCAGAAGAAGAAGGCATTATCATGCTTAATGTTCGTATTGCCTCTCCCCCACCAGGTGGCGATGAAAGCATTCCACCGGGTCAGATGTCCTCTTATATTTTCAACTTAAAAGAGGGTGATAAAGTCACTATCTCAGGTCCGTTTGGTGAATTCTTTGCAAAAGAAACAGATAAGGAAATGGTATTTATCGGTGGTGGTGCAGGCATGGCTCCCATGCGGTCGCATATCTTTGATCAGCTTCGACGGTTAAAAACTAATCGTAAAATATCGTTTTGGTATGGAGCTCGAAGTAAGCGAGAAATGTTCTATGTTGAAGACTTTGATACACTACAAGATGAAAACGATAACTTTGAATGGCATGTTGCCCTGTCTGATCCAATGGAAGAAGACAACTGGACGGGGTATACTGGTTTCATACATAATGTGCTAAGAGATAATCTATTGAAAGATCACCCTGCACCGGAAGACTGTGAATATTATATGTGTGGCCCTCCAATGATGAACTCTGCCGTTATTACTATGCTCGAAGATATGGGCGTAGAGCGCGACAATATCTTTCTTGATGATTTTGGCTAATGTCAGTATTTATCGCCACCTTTATTGTTCTTACCATTGCCGTCATCGGAATGGCAATTGGCGTTATTTTGGGTCGACCTGCTATTAAAGGAAGTTGTGGCGGGCTCAACCAAGTAGGCTTATCGGGAAGCTGTGGCGGTGCCTGCTCCACTGAAGAAAAAGAAATTTGTGCTAAACGAAAAGCGGCTAAACTTAACTAGGAAATAGTCTAAATTAAAAATAATCGTCATTCCGGTGTGCTTGTTAGCTGGGATCCATTTAAAGCTATTAGATTCACCGCTAGATACCTGCGGGAATGACTGACCCTACGGAGATTACTTTATGATCGCATCACTCAAAGTTAAAGACTACATGGCTGTTAACAAATGCACCTTTAGTCCAGATATGGATATTTTACGTGCGATTCATAAAATGCTAGATTCTCGGATCTCGGGTGCCCCTGTTCTTGATGAACATGGCAATATGATCGGTTTCTTATCTGAGAAAGATTGTATGCAAGTTGCATTAAATGCAGGCTACCAGCAAGAAGGTGCTGCTGGTCGTGTTTCAGAATTTATGACAAATAGCGTTGAAACGATCGATGTTGATACACCAATATTAGAAGTAGCAGAACTTTTTTTGAAAGGCTCCTATAAACGTTTCCCAGTTGTAATGGACAATCGCCTTGTGGGCACCATCACCCGTCAAAATATATTAAGAGCCTTGGAGCATATCTCATCGCCTGATAATACACATAAACCTGACAAACAAAGTACAAAACAACATATTCACGTCTAACATCACATTTGTATTGCACAGTCCGATTCTTAACCTTGAAAATATGCACTTCCAATGGTCATAGCTACACCACCATAAGTTCGAAAGCAAAAATGTGAGTCAGCACCTTTATGTTAGGCATAAAAAAACCGGCTTAAGCCGGTTCTTTTATATTTTGATAGTGTTAAAACTATGCTTCTGTTTCAACAACTTCTTCTGATTTACGATCAACAAGCTCAACAATAGCCATAGGCGCTTTATCACCAGCACGTAAACCTGTTTTAAGGATCCGAACATATCCGCCAGGACGCGAAATTGAACGTGGTCCTAAGTCAGAGAATAATTTTGCTACAATTTCTTTATCACCAAGGCGAGAGAAAGCAAGTCTACGGTTTGCAACACTGTCAACTTTACCTAAAGTGATTAATGGCTCAACAACACCACGAAGTTCTTTTGCTTTTGGCAATGTTGTACGAATTAATTCATGTTTCATCAAAGATGCAGCCATATTTTTAAACATAGCTTTTCTATGACTTCCATTACGATTTAATTTACGACCTGAGTTACGATGACGCATGATAATACCTTATTTTTGTTCGATAGATGTTGGCGGCCAGTTATCGAGGTGCATACCTAGTGATAACCCTTTTGATGCCAATACATCTTTAATTTCTGTTAATGACTTTTTACCCAAGTTTGGTGTTTTTAACAGTTCCATTTCACTACGTTGAATTAAATCACCCACATAGTAAACATTTTCTGCTTTCAAACAATTTGCTGACCTAACGGTTAAGTCAAGCTCATCAATTGCTTGCAACAATGCAGGATCTACTGTTACCTCAACCGTTTCAATAACTTCAGGTTCTAAAACAGTAAAGTCAACAAATGCTGATAGCTGGTCACTTAAAATTGTTGATGCAAATTTAATTGCATCTTCAGCATCCAAAGTTCCATCTGTATCAACGTCAAGAATCAATCTGTCCAAATCTGTACGATTTTCTACCCGTGCACTTTCGACATTATATGTCACCATATTGACAGGGCTAAAAGATGCATCTAAATATAATTGACCAATAACACGCTCTTCATCTGTATTACGTGTATTAGAAGGTGAATAACCGCGGCCTGTTTCAATTTTAAAGGTCATAGCTAAGCTTCCACCTGTAAGATTGGCAATAACATGATCAGGATTCACTACTTCAACGTTATGAGGAAGCTGAATATCACCCGCAGTAACAGGGCCTACACCTTCTTTATTAAGCGTTAATACCACTTCATCTAGATCGAATAGTTTGAATGCCAAACCTTTCATGTTTAGAAGAATGTCAATCACATCTTCTTGAACACCATCGATCGCTGAATATTCATGAACAACACCGTCGATCTGAGCTTCAACTACTGCTGCACCTTCCATAGAAGACAACAGAATACGGCGAAGCGCACTACCCAATGTGTGTCCAAATCCACGTTCTAATGGTTCCAATACAAGACGAGTGCGCGTTGCACTTATTTTTTGTATATCGACCATGCGTGGTTTAAGAAAATGACTCATATAAGTCGTCATGAAATTTCCTTTAAGTAAGTCTTAAATAGGTTAACGTAAGTTAAAACTATTTCGAGTACAGTTCAACTACTAGGTTTTCGTCGATATCTGATGCTAATTCATCGCGCTCAGGAATACGTTTGAATGTACCTGAAAGAAGCGTAGAATTAACTTCAACCCACTCTGGCAAGCCTAATTGCTCTGCAACTGACATTGCATTTACAATACGATCTTGTTTTTTAGCTTTCTCACGTACTTCAACTTTATCGCCTGCTTGAACAAGATAAGAAGCGATATTGGTAACTTGACCATTTACTAAAATTGATTTGTGCGAAACAAGTTGTCGTGATTCTGCTCGTGTTGCCCCAAATCCCATACGGTAAACGACGTTATCAAGTCTTTGCTCTAACAAGAACAATAGGTTTGAACCTGTTGCACCTTTTCTTTTGTCCGCTAAGGTGTAATAGTTTCTGAATTGCTTTTCTAACACACCATAGATACGGCGGATACGTTGCTTAGCACGTAATTGAACAGCATATTCTGATTCACGTCCACGACGTGCACCATGCTGACCAGGTTTCTGATCTAATTTACATTTGTTTTCTAAAGGATTGCCTCTACTTTTCAAGTAAAGATCTGTACCTTCTCTACGGCTTAATTTACAAACTGGGCCACGATATTTTGCCATTATAGTCTCCTTACACTCTACGTCGTTTAGGTGGACGACAACCATTATGTGGAATAGGTGTAACGTCTGTAATATTATTAATCTTAAAACCTAGGTTATTTAATGCGCGAACAGCTGATTCGCGACCAGGACCCGGGCCTTTTATTTCTACATCAAGATTCTTCATTCCAAAACCTTGTGCAATCTCGCCTGCTTTTTCAGCTGCAACTTGTGCTGCAAAGGGTGTACTTTTACGAGAACCTCGGAAACCACTACCTCCCGCTGTTGCCCAAGCTAATGCATTGCCTTGTCGATCTGTAATTGTAATAATTGTGTTATTGAATGTTGCGTGTACATGAGCAACACCGTCTACCACATTCTTTTTTACACGCTTACGTTGACGTGCTGTCGAATTTGCCATCGATAAGCCTCTTTATTTAATCATTCTGCGGGGACCTTTACGTGTCCGAGCATTTGTTTTTGTTCTTTGACCACGCAGTGGAAGACCTCTACGA
>CAYSGK010000044.1:6209-11728 GCA_964430395.1 uncultured Methylophaga sp. | reverse complement strand
AGGCATTACATTTTTCATGTGTTAAGTTTTTGCCTGTTTCACCACAACGATACGCTGGTGACCAGTGACCAGGGTTACCTGTACCAGAATAAACAATATCTAGTTCAGGATCATAACTAAACCATGCCCAAGGAGAACCACCACCAATCTTCCACTCATCGTTAGGATAAGTGATAATCCCTAGATCATGACCGTAAGTACCGTAATGTGGGTTATCTTTATTGGTTTCAGGTGTTAAACACACATCTTTATCAGAGCCGGTGCTATGACATTTCCAGATTTCTTTACCTGTGCTCAAATCATATGCCACCATGCGACCACGCGCGGCAAATTCATCACCACCAAATCCTGCAAACACTTTATTACCAGCAATTAATAGTGGACCAGAAATGGTTTCACCTTTATCAGGGAAAGCATGTTTTGTGATCCAAATTTCTTTACCTGTAGAAGCGTCAAGAGCGATGATCAAACCATCTAACGTATGGAATACCACTTTGCCATCAGCATAGTTCAAACCACGGTTAATGGTGTCACAACATGCACGTGGTACAGCAGATAAATCACGATCTGTTTTCTTGTTGTAGTTCCATACTTGCTTAGGATTATCTGGATCAGATAAATCTAAGGCTTGAACAATGTTTGGCCATGCACTCACAAAGAACATCATCGGCTTGCCGTTGTGATTGACCACAACTGGTTGACCTTCATGACCACGTAACGCACCCGTAGATTGTTCCCAAGCCATGTGCAAGTTAGCTACTGTTTTTGTATTGATATCTTTTAGACCACTATGACGTGTTAAGGCATAGTCACCACCTGGTGAGCCCCACATATTTTGGTCTTTATTGTTTTTCAAAATATCGGAATTTGCTACTGCTTGCCCTGCAAGCCCAACCATTGCAACAGCACTTAATGCTGCAATCGTTGTTCGCAAAGTTACATTCGGTTTCTTCATACTTCTCCCCTTCATTTTTATTAGAATTTACGTCACCGCGATATACGGATAGCGTGGGGATACTATAGTCAGCTCACCTTTATTTCGATTGAGAGGATTTCCTTACAGGTAATAGGATTACCTCCTTTCATTCTTAGGATAAAAAAAAGCCCTATATTTATTCAAATATAGGGCTTTTCGGCTAACTAAATGTGAGACTAATTATGCTGCTGGAATTGTAATTGGTTTACCCGCTTGCCATGTTCCTGCCAGCTTTTTGGCTTCTTCTAATTGTTTCTGATCAAGATCAACTTCAATCTCTTTTTTCATTTTATTTGCTTCGCCATGACCTTCACGTGTTGCCACATCTAATAAGGCATAGGCTAGAATTGGGTTTTGTTTTACTCCTACACCTTCTTTATACATCATTCCCATTGTATATTGCGCTTTATAATGGCCCTGTTCTGCTGACTGTTTGATCCAATACGCCGCTTTTTGTTCGTCTTTTTTAACACCATTTCCTTCTAAATACAAAATTCCTAGCATTAGCTGAGATTTGTAATGTTTTAGCTTTGCCGCTTTTTCAAACCATACCGCAGCCTCTGCCGGGCTTTGCTCCACACCCCAACCTTTCATATACATATCAGCCAAGGCAAATTGAGCGGGTGGGAAATCTTGCTCTGCCGCCTTGCGATACCACATCACACTCTTCTCAGCATCTTTCTCGACACCCTCACCTTTGGTATACATCACACCAAGATCATACTGTGAATTTATTTCTCCTTGCTGCGCTGCTTTGGTATACCACATTGCTGCCTTTTTGTAGTCTCGCGGAACACCCAACCCATCGTCATAGATTACGCCCACAATATATTGCGATTTAACATCACCACTTTCTGCAAGCGGTTTAAATTCATTCATTGCTGTCTGGTAATCACCTGACATCATAGCCGTTTTACCCTGCGTAAAATCTGCATTAGCGATCATTGGTAGTGATGCCACTAATAATGCAGCCACTGTTTTTAATTGTATTTTCATATTAGTTCCTTAAAATTTTAACTTTCAATAATGCCATGTCGAATCGCTAATCTCACTAACTCAACAGGGCTATTAACTTCTAATTTTTGTTTCAATAATGTTTGATAATTTGCCACCGTTTTTTGTCCAATATTTAATAATTTAGCGATTTCTTCAACCACTTTACCTTCAGCAAGAAGACGAAATATTTCAAATTCACGTGCAGTTAATTTTTGGGTAGGATTACCATCACCCGCCATACTTTGTAGTGCTATCTTTTGAGCCATAACTGCACTGAGATAACTTTTCCCCGCGGCTACTTGGCGCACAGCATTGACTAAATCTTCTGCTTCACCTGACTTGGCAACATAACCTACCGCACCAGATGTTAATGCTTGTGTCGCAAATGTTGCATTTTCATGCATTGAGAAAATAATTATTCTTGCTGCACTATAACGGGCAATAATTCGTCGTAAGGCCTCAAGCCCACCCATGCCAGGCATCGACATATCCATTACCACTACATCTGGCAAACATTCACCAAAAAGTTGATAGGCCTGTTCGCCACTATCCGCTTCAGCAACAACCTCAATTCCATCATGCTGTTCTAATAATCGTCGCACGCCTGATCTCACAACAGCATGATCATCCGTTAACAATACCTTTATAGATGTATTCATTTCTCACCTCTCGTTAAACATGGCATCTCAATACTTATTTTGGTTCCTTCCGGAGACGTTTTGATATCAAGTTTTCCTACCAAAGCTTCTACCCGTTCACGCATTCCCGCCAAGCCAAAACCATCTGGCTTAACCGTTTGATCGAAGCCATTACCATCATCCTCTATTGATAACTCAATCGTCTCAGGATATTTAATTAAGTAAATCTGGATGTTTTTTGCTTGCGCGTGACGGGAAATATTAGTCAAACACTCTTGAATTAATCGATAGATAGTGATCAATATACTTTCATCCAGATCATTAAATACCCCTCTAACATCGTATTTTACAAGGATGCCTTTATGTCTTTGTTGCCAAGCATTAATCAACTCTTGTAATGCTATTTCCAGCCCAAACTGATCCAAACCCGAGGGGCGAAGCCGCTGTAAAATATTATGTACAATATCCATCATTTGTCTGGCAACTTGATCAATTGCAGAGGCGCTTTGCTTAGATACTTCAATTGTTTTAGCTTTCAATATTGCCGATGCATCTATATGAATAGCCGTTAAATGCTGGCCAATCTCATCATGTAACTCTCTTGCAAGATTTTTACGCTCATCTTCCTGAACTTGTATAAGCTGTTGCGTTAAGTTTTGATTATCAGCGATACTTTCTTCCAATGTATTTGCCATTACATTAAATTTATCACTGATTCGACTTAATTCTGGCAAGTTAAACCTGGGTAGTCGTGTCATTAAATTGCCCGATTCCAAATCCGTTAATGCCTTTAAAATACTATCGATTGGGTGTAAAGCACGTCCTACAAAATAATAAATTAAAATATTCACAACAATAAAAAATAAGCCTATAAATAGTAACTGACCTTTTATTTCTTCCCATGTTTCTGCGATTTCAGAGGAAGGATCAGGCGTTACTACCAATTCACCTACAATATGTCCTTTACTATAAACTTTGCGTTTTGTGATGGGCATTTCATCCGTTACATTATCCATCATTGCTTCAAACCATTTTGGAGGTTCATCAGCTTTAGTTCGGGTTTTTTTTTTATTACTGTCTCGCAACTGCCCTCGGGCATCATAAAAATCAATCTTAAGATGACGTATATCCATTAGTCTATTTAACTGAAAGACACTTCCCGAACTAACATTTGCTGGGGAGATACGCCCTGAACTCAAGCTATAACTTAATATTTCAGAATCCAGCATATGCAAAGCTAAAATTGCTGTTGATGCTATTTCTGCTTGAATATTTCCCCTTGCATTTTTAATCGTAAATATGCCTCCACCTACAATTAATGTTAAAAAAAGTAAAATTGATACAATCAAGTTTATGCGTATTTTTAGAGTCATTCAGCACATCATCACAAAATAATCCAGCCAGTTTAAATAAATATCTACCAAAGCTATATAGGATAAACTCCTATTTGATAAAAACTATTCATTTTATAAAAAAAAAGCCCGATACTTTTCAGTATCAGGACTTTCCTCAATGATTAGAGATGATGATTAGTTACTCTATCACTGCTTCACGCATGGTGACAAATTCCTCTGCAGCGGTGGGATGAATACCCACCGTCGCGTCAAAATCTGCTTTGCTTGCACCGGCTTTAATGGCAATCGCGATCCCTTGCATGATCTCGCCAGCATCTGCCCCAACCATATGTACACCCAACACCTTCTCAGTATCGCGATCCACTAATAATTTCATTAGAGTTCGTTCTTGAGATCCGCTAATGGTATGTTTCATTGATCGAAATTCAGAGCGATATTTCACTACATTCGGATATTTAGATCTTGCTTGTTCCTCTGTCATTCCTACCGTGCCTATATTAGGCTGACAAAAAACCGTAGTGGCAATATTGCTGTAATCAATTTTGCAAGGTTCTTGATTATAAAGCGATTTAGCTAAGGCCATGCCTTCCGCCAAAGCAACAGGGGTTAACGCCATACCGGGTGTCATATCTCCTAAAGCATAAATACTTGGCTCGCTAGTTTGAAAGCAGTCATTTACCGCCACATGTCCAGAACTAGTTAATTTTACATTAACATTTTCCAAGCCTAAATTAGCTAATTGTGGCTTACGACCGGTGGCATATAGCACTGCATCGGCTATTATTGCTTGCCCTTCTTTCAAATTGACTTTCAGTGAACCGTCATCTTGTTTTTCTATTGAATCAACATGCGTGTTCAATCGTAAATCAATGCCTTTTTTGATCATCTCTGCCATCGAAAAATGACGTACTTCTTGATCAAAGCCATCTAAAATAAGATCACCTCGATGCAATTGCGTTACTTTTGATCCCAAGCCATTAAAGATCCCTGCAAATTCAACAGAAATATAACCGCCGCCAACAATGACCAATCTTTCAGGAAACGCCTCTAAATCGAAGACTTCATTCGATGACACTACGTATTCATTACCTTGAAAATCAGGGATAAATGGTTGCCCGCCTACGGCTAGCAAAATACGTTCAGCTGTATATTGCTTGCCTGCCACCTTAACTGTATGGGCATCAACAATACGACCACGACCTTTTTTCAAATCAACATTGGCACGGTCTAGGATCCCATCGTAAATACCATTTAATCGGCTGATCTCTGTTGATTTATTTTCTCGTAATGTTGCCCAATCAAAACTAGCTTTTCCTGATTGCCACCCAAAACCTGAACTCTCTTTAAAGTGTGCTGAATATTCAGAAGCATAGACATAGAGTTTTTTAGGTACACAACCTACATTTACGCACGTTCCACCTAAATATAAATCTTCACATATTGCTACACGTGCGCCATATGATGCTGACATCCGACTGGCTCTTACTCCACCTGAACCAGCACCTATCACAAATAAATCATAATCGTATTGCATTTTATTTATTTCCTAAAATT
>CAYSGK010000044.1:0-6109 GCA_964430395.1 uncultured Methylophaga sp. | reverse complement strand
CTTTACCCAAAACTATTTATATTGCCTTCAACATAGTATCGATATCACTCACTTCAAACGGATCATCGGGACAGTTGTCCATCAAACCGGGTTCTGCAAATAATTGTTTGATTTCACCATCAACCACGTGCATTGAATAACGCCATGATCTGTCACCAAAACCTAGATTTTCTTTCTTGACTAACATGCCCATCAAGCGGGTAAAGTCGCCATTACCATCAGGTAGCATTTTCACTTTTTCTACGCCTAAGTTTTTAGACCACTGAAACATAGTGAAAGCATCATTCACGCTTAGGCAGTAAACCTCATCAACACCTTTTGCTTTTAGCTCATCATATTTAGCTTCGAAACCGGGAAGATGAGTACTTGAACACGTTGGCGTAAATGCACCGGGTAGCGCTAGCACAACAATGCTTTTTCCTTTAAAAATATCACTTGATGTAACATCTTGCCAGCGGAATGGATTGTCTCCGCCTAAGCTTGCATCACGAACACGGGTTTTAAATGTAATTTCTGGTACTTGTGTTGTCATTGTTATTTCCTCATTTAATAAATGTTTAATTTTATGGTTGCGTCTATCTACAACCAGTAGAAACATTATTGAGGAAACGATAACTATTGTAAAACAAGTTATTTCTATTTATTTAATCGCTTTTTACGATTGTTAATTTTAAAGCAAAAAAAAGCCCCGATACTTTGCAGTATCGAGGCTCTTCGGTTTAGTTTTTGCTTAACGGTTGCAAATGTACATTGTTACTTCAAAACCGAAACGCATATCTGAATATTCTGGTGTAGTCCACATAATAAATACCTCTAATTAGTTGTTAACTGTAAAACCAAAAACATTTTTGGCTTCCATGGTTCACACTATACTCATATCTAAAATTTAATGTTAGAGGAAAAAACTCGAAGTCACTCAGGATTTTCCTTAGTCCTTTTATGCGTCTAATACACCACTGCGAATCGCTAACCTTGCTAACTCAGCAGAATTTGATACCTCTAGTTTTTGCTTAATATTGGTATGATGCGTGCCTACTGTCTTTGGGCTTAAATTCAACACATCGGCAATATCATTGACACTTTTGCCTTCGGCAAGCAGTCTGAACACCTCAAATTCACGCTGACTCAACACATCTAATACATTGTCCGATCCTGTCAGTTTTTGCATGGCTATTTGCTGAGCTATTTCAGGATCAATAGACATTTTACCTTGAGCCACCAGCGCTATTGCTTTAATCATTTCTTCTGGTGCACTTCGTTTGGGAATAAAACCTTTCGCTCCGGCCTGCAATGCGCGCGTCGTAAAAACACTATCTTCATGAACACTTAACACTAGAATTCGTGCATCAGGATCACGGGCAATAATCCGTTCAATCGCGCCAATTCCACCAATACCTGGCATCGAAATATCCATCACTACGGCATCGGGTTTATATTTAGCATAATCTTGCACAGCTTGTTCTCCGCTGCCAGCCTCCGCAACAACGGTAAATTGATCACCATCTTCCAATAAACGTCTAAAACCTGCACGCACTAACTCATGATCATCAACTAATAGTATTTTTGTTGTCATACTGTTTTATCCTCTCCCAATGGTAGAGTAACAAGAATAGTGACTCCTTTACCTAATTCACTCGCTAGTTGAAATGTTCCGCCTAAGCTTTGGGCGCGCTCTCTCATTCCTAATAAACCAAAATCAACATCAGAATGAAAATCATGCACCTCCATACCTTTGCCATCATCAGCAATGCTGATTATAAGCTGTGATGTATTTGATTCATCTAATTGATTAGTCACTGAGATCCTAATTTCAGCAGCACTGGCATGTCGTACAGCATTAGTAATTGATTCTTGCACAATCCGAAAGACCGTCATATTCATCGCTTCATTTAAGTTATCTAGCTGTCCAGCTAAAGACAACTTAAAGTTAATATCTGGCTGTCGTATTTGCCATGCTGAAATGCTTTCTTCTAATGTCGCCAACAAACCTAAATCATCCAAAGGGCTGGGGCGCAGACGTGTGATCATATTGTGCACAACATCATAAATATGGCTTGCCACATCAATGATTGCCTGTGCACTGGCAAAGACTTTTGGCTCCGTGTCTACTGTTCTGTTACGAATTAGCACTGCATCTGTCTTGATCGCTGTTAGACATTGTCCTAACTCATCATGTAATTCACGGGCTAGATGTCTTCGCTCACTTTCTTGTACATCAGACATATGCTGTGCCAATAACCGTGTTTCTCGGAGCTGATTTTCTGCTGCTTCTGCCTGTTTGTGTTTCGTTATATTTCTTAGCGTACAAATAACGCCGCTTAGTTCTTGCTCTGAGTTTAATAAAGGTACTGTTGATAATAAAATAGACAATTCCTCATTATTATCTACAGAAAAAGTGGTGGATACATTGTCAACTGTTTTACAATTATCCAATGCATCTGCAATTAGATCCAAATTCTCATTAAAACCAAGTTCAGCTAACTTACTCCCTAATAAAGAAGCGCCATTTTGATTAAATAATTGCTCGGTAGCAGGGTTACACAACATGATCCGTCCTGCATTATCCAGTGACAAAATGGCATCCCCAGATTGTTGTACCAACACAGCTAATCGCCTGTTTTCTTCCATACTTTGCTGTAAGGTTTGTCCCATTTGATTAAATGTTTGACTGATTTTATCCATTTCCATCAATGAGAACTTAGGCAACCGCAGGTGAAGCTCCCCACGTTCAAAACCAGATAATGCCGTTAGTAAACGTTGTAATGGGCGCAATAATCTATCAACTCCCCAATACAAAAATAGACCTGCAAAAATAAAAATAACAAGGCCTAATAGTAAAACACTTCGAATATCTAACCAGCGTTCACCAATCTCATAGATCGGCGCTGCATAAATAACCATATGGCCATTACCAAAGCGTTTATTAAGTGGTGAAACCGAGGGTAATAGTAATTTCACAAACCATTCCGGAGGCTCTGCGCCTACATAAGGTTCCGGTTCACCTTCAAACAACAATCCCTGAGAATCAAACAATAAAATATGTAAACTACGAATTTCGCTAAGTGCTTTAACCAAATCTTTTAAATGTTCATAAATACCCACATCCCTGCTTAAATTTCCATTTGATAATGACACAGTGATCAAGCGTGCAGCAGCGGCCATAGTATCTTCCATTTCTGCATGCACGGAATGACGAGCATTGGATATTAATACACCTGTCGTTGCTAATAATGATGCGAGCAACAATAAGGTGAAAAAGAGTGTAACCCTTAACTTTAGGCTCATTTAACGTGTGTTTCTGCTAAGCCTTTAGCGCCTAAATTATCTACCCACCTGATTTCGATTAGATCATCAGGCTTGCCGCCGATTAATTGAAAAGAAAAATAAGGATTACGCGCCGTTGCCGTACCGCATTTTATGGCTAATACTTCTTCTTTATTACGCCAACAACGAATATCTTGTATAAACTCAGCGGGAATGAGTTCACCCTCTTTATTTTTTGCACGACCAGTATGCATAGGGTGTGCTAATAATAGCCGCACACTTGTGTTACCTTCCTTGATCTTGGCTCGAATACGATCTTTAGCTGTTATACCCATAATTAGCCACACCCTCCAATATCAACCTCAACAAAACGTGACGTTTTATATAACTTACCCTCTGCCCGAATAATAGCAATCACCTCTGAATCTTCTCTGATCTTAATCATGCTTTTAAAAGGCAATAACACTTCGGGCGACAAATCAAAACTCATGGCTAATGGAAAAGGATTCTTTTCTACCAATATGGCAACACGTTCAATATTATCTAAATTGCTTTCTATCGCTACCGGAACCGATGCGCCATTGACGGCATAACTTGGCGGTGACCCGACTTTGAAGTTCAGCGCTTCATCCGAAGCAATTTCTGCTTGCCCAACCAAGGCTAACAGAGCATCTTCAACTGTTTTAGAATTAAAGGCATCTTTGGGCCAGTGCGCTAACAATCGCTGTGGCAACAATAAACCACTTGCCGCCACCATTGCCAATGTTGAGGCAGAGATAGTACCTTTTAAAATTGCTCTTCGTTTTTGATCTGTTTTAGACATTTATAATTTTTCCATCTGAGCCAATGACACTTCAACCTTGCGTAATTTAGAATTAATTTTAGCCAATTGAAATTCATCATTCTTGGCAAAACCCGCGGCTAATCGCAATTGATCAGCCGCCTGCTCTAATTGACCTGAGCTATAATAATACTCTGCTAGCCAACTATGTGCTTGGCTTTTCTCCCCTAAATCGCCTTTTGCCTGAGCAAGTAATTTATATAATTGTCGTGAAGGGGCACCTAATTCCAACTGCCTTAATAATAACTTTTCTGCTTGCTCTGGCATATTCACTTGCAGTAATGTCGTCACCTGCTTAAGCGTTAATGCATAATCATCAGGGTATAAACGCTGACCATCATCATAAATTTTCAAAGCAGCAGAATATCGACCCACAGCAATTTCAATATCAGCTAATGCTAATTGATAACTTAAGCGATCGCGATCATTATCAATCAGTTTTTGTAACTCTTTTCGGGCTTTGGTGTATTCACCTTTTGCCGCCAATGCTAAACTGTAGCCATACCGTGTTGCAAGCCCATTTAAATTATTACCATCTGTTAAAGCATTCGCATAATACTGAGTCAATTCCGTTAAGTTTGTAGCTGTCATGACCCGTAATTTTTCACGCATTAGATAAAATTGTAAAGTATCACTAAGCTGCCTCCTTAAAGGATAGCTTACAGCACGCCCTCGTGCATCGGCAATACGTGAGGTTGTCACAGGATGTGTACGTAAAAACTCTGGCACAGATCCCCCGCCATAATAACGGCTTGCTTGCTGTAACCGCTCAAAAAATGCTGGCATAGCTTGCGCATCAAAGCCAGCCCTCACCAAAGTCAACATGCCTAAATTATCTGCTTCACTCTCATTTTCCCGAGTAAAGTTCAATTGTGCTTGCACACCTCCGGCTTGGGTCGCAAACAATGCTGCAGAACCTGCACTTGGATCCGCGATCCCCAAAAGCAGTGCCGCCACTAAGCCAATTGTTGTTGCTAAATTGACCTGCTTAGATTTTTCAAAACTTCGCAATAAATGTCGCTGCGTAATATGCGCAATTTCATGAGCCATTACAGATGCCAATTCATCTTCTGTCTGTGTCGTTAACATCAATCCACTATGCACACCTATAAAGCCGCCTGGGGCAGCAAATGCATTAACAACAGGATTCTTGACCATAAAAAAGGTGAATGGCAACTGTGGTGCATCACTATTAGCTACCAATCTGTAACCTAAAGATCTGAGATAACTGTTTATTTCTGGATCATCAATTAACACAACAGCTTGTTGCAATCGCCAGAAAAAAGACTGCCCTATCTGATACTCTTCCTGCGGTGAAATTATTGAGCCTGCACTATCCCCAATCTCAGGCAATGCAATATCGGCAGCCTGGGCTACAAACGGTGAATTACTCAAAATTCCAATCAATAAAATTACAAAAAATACTCTCATAAACAGTCTGACATTTAACTGTACCAAGGGTTCCTACAAGACAAAATGTGCATTTCAGTTTATCATAACGAATTAAAGTTAATTTTATTACATATTATTTTGAGAAACCCATGGAAAACTTTGATAAAGAACTCGATACTTCAGGTTTAAACTGCCCATTACCCGTACTTAAGGCACGAAAAGCCCTGTCAGAAATGGCTATAGGCGAAAAACTACACCTTATCGTAACCGATCCAGGGGCAAATCAAGATATTCCTGCTTTTACTAAAATGACTGGCAATCCACTACTTGAAGCAAATGAAAAAGAGGGTAAATTGCACTTCATTATTGAAAAAGGTGCAGAATAATGGCTAAGAAACTTGCAATTATTGCCAGCAAAGGCACATTAGATGGTGCTTACCCACCATTTTTATTGGCATCAACTGCTGTAGCTCTCGGTTTTGAGGTGAAAATATTTTTTACCTTTTATGGTTTACAGTTACTTAATAAAAATCTAAACCTAAAGGTCTCACCATTAGGCAATCCAGCCATGCCAATGCCCGTTCCCGTACCCAGCATTGTGCAAGTTATTCC
>CAYSGK010000043.1:0-11921 GCA_964430395.1 uncultured Methylophaga sp. | reverse complement strand
CTCGAGCTTCTTTTTTGCCGTATAAATGCAGTTTATTTTGTGGTTGAGATAATAGTCTTTGCCAATGCGGTTGGCTGTTGTCCCAGACATCGCCTAATAAGTTGATCATTACTACCGGCGTGACTAGTTCACAGTTACCCGATGGTAGTCCACATAGCATACGTACTTGTTGTTCAAATTGTGATGTTTGGCAGGCATCTAAGGTGAAGTGACCAGAATTATGTGGACGCGGAGCGATTTCATTGGCAAGAATATCGCCTTCTTTAGAAATAAAGAATTCAACTGCCATAGTGCCGACATACTCTAAACCATCAGCAATTTTGTCAGCCATTTCTATTGCTGCCTGTGCTTGTTGCTCAGGCACGTTACTCGGAACTGTTGTTGAGTGCAAAATACCATTTACATGTACATTTTCAGCAACAGGGAAGTTGGTGATTTCTCCGGATTGGCTACGCGCTAAAACGGTGGAGATTTCACGTTCTAGATTAATTCGTTGTTCAAGTACACATTCAACTTCTTTCAATGCGGTGAATGCGGTTCGTACTTCATCGGCATTGTTACAAACTGCCTGGCCTTTGCCATCATAACCAAAACTAGCCGCCTTGATGATTGCAGGAAACTGGAAAGTATCGGCAATGGCATCAATATCGGCCATATCGCGAATAGGCGCATAAGGAGCAACATTAATGCCCAAGGATTCAATAAAGGCTTTTTCAACTAATCTATTTTGTGTTGAAGATAGCGCTTTTGATGAGGGGTGCACAACGGTTCTTGATTCTAAATAAGATAAAACGGTGGCAGGAATATTTTCAAACTCAGTGGTGATAGCGTCACAGTGTTCGGCAAGCTCAGCAAGCGCCACTTCATCATCATATTTTGCACAAATATGTTTGTCGGCAATAATACCGGCTGGGCTATTTATATCAGGTTCTAATACAACCACTTTGTAACCCATGGTTTGTGCGGCTACGGTAAACATACGGCCTAATTGGCCACCACCAAGCATACCTAATGTGGCGCCTGGCAAGATTGCTTGTGTTGTTGTCATGTTGCTCTCTGGATATTTATTCAGGTGGAAGTGTCATTGCCAGCACGCTTTTGTGCTGATCTTTTCTAAATTGTTCGAGCTTTTCTGCAAGATCTTTATCTGTTGTTGCCAGTTGGGCAATAGCAAATAATGCGGCATTAGCGGCGCCTGCTTCACCAATGGCAAAGGTAGCAACCGGAATACCTTTAGGCATTTGCACAATAGATAATAAAGAGTCTTGCCCTTTAAGATATTTGGATGGAACAGGTACGCCAAGGACAGGAATAGTAGTATTAGCAGCAAGCATTCCTGGTAAGTGGGCGGCACCACCGGCACCGGCAATAATACAAGCCAGGCCTTTATCTTTGGCCGTTACGGCATAGTCTGTTAATAAATCAGGTGTGCGGTGTGCGGAGACAACCTTGGCTTCAAAAGCTACGCCAAATGCTTCGAGTTGTTCTACTGCTTTTTGCATAACAGGCCAGTCACTATTGCTGCCCATTACGATACCAATTACTGGTTTACTCATGTTCTTTCCATTGTTTACATCGAAAAAACAACTCATTTTAGCTAATTTATTGAATTTAGGGAAATTTAAGGTGTGATCCAACCGAGCGCAGTAGCTATGCCCATAATGAAAAGCAAGCCAATACTCATTTTTTCGAGTGGGTTGCGCCACTCCACTAATGCATTGCTAACTTGAGCACCAAAGTGAGCGACACCGATGGAGAAAATTGCGGTAGGTAATATGACCGCGCCTAAGCCAAAAGCTAAACCTAATAATAAGCCTAATGAGGCACTTGCCGTTGTGGCGGCGGCGACAATAACTAATGTAAGGGGAGTGCAGGGGTTGAAGGCCATGCCCATGCCCATGAAAAATAGACTGGGTTTAAATGATTTTGCTGGCTTTTGGAAGGTGATAACGTGTTCGTTGTCTGAACTGGATTTGGATGATGAGCTACATGTTGATTGTGTTGATGAGCGGAATAACAATGCCAAGGCAACTAAAATGGTTGCGCAACCCAGAATAAAACCTGCCCATTCTGATTCCAGCCACTCTTGAATAACAAATCCTGCCCAGCCAGCTCCGCCACCTAATAATGCATAGCCAGCAAGACGCCCTAAAGAAAAGGGTAAGATGGTGCGCCATGCTGTTTGAATATTATCGTTGGCAGCCAAAAAGACAGGGCCAAGATAAGGCAAGCAGGCGATATTGCATGGGCCAGCTCCAAAACTTAGTCCTAAAAGGAAGACGGCCCCAAGGCCCAGAGAGGCAACATCTATCATTTTTTAGAGTCTTGTTTGTTTTGTCTTTTTTCTAGAAAATAAGCGATAAGATTCGCTTTTTCCCATACTGTTTGTGCTTTTTTACGCTTTTTGAAGTATTGAGGAGATGCCGAAAAAATGGGAATAGTGGCATATTTGAGTTGCAATACATCTGTATCTGGGCAGAACTCAACACAGCGACCACACAAGGTACAATCATCAAATGTGACATCTTTACTCGTCATATCGGTATGAATTTCTTTGATATCCATAGGACATGCTTTGGCACAAAGGCCGCATTTGTCACAACGAGGTACGGCATTTTTAACTAAACGGAGCAAGCCTAATTTTTTGAATACCGCATGCAATGCTAATAATGGGCAAATGCGACAGAAAGGTTGGCGAATGGTTAATGCTAGGGCAATCATAATTCCGAACATTAAATCAGCGAAAACTGATAATACCATGGTCGTGGTGGTGGCTGTATCAACATGTAATTGTGTGGTGTCGCCAACGGCTAAGGTTGTTAAAATTCGGCTGGGGCAGATACGACAAAAGGTGTCGCCAAGATCATGATTGGCATAACCCAGACCTGAAAGGAGGGGGAATGTGAAAACAAGTAGCACTAAAATAAACCATTTTACGGGTCTGATCTTTTTTACCACATTATGGTCGAGTGATTCTTTTCGTTGCAAACCTAATTTCTGCCCGATCATATGTAAAAATTCTTGAAAGGTACCGAGCGGACAGATCCAGCCACAAAAAGCTTTGTTCAAAATAACAAACAAAATAAGAAATGTAGCTAAGGTAATGAGCGTGGGGATCAATGACATCAGTACATTACCACCATTAGCAATCGCTTCACCTAATCTATGGTGCATTTGGTGTTGAAACGGAATAAGCACACAATAATCAGAACCTTGTTTATCATAAGCACAGCTAAGGGCGGGTAATGCCGCTGTTATCTTATCGGATAAATAGTAGCCGGTCACCGCGCCCCCATAGACAAAAAAGACAAACGCTAGAACCTGAACGATTTTACGAATAACGGATAGATTGGTTAAATAGTTCATTTGTGGATTCCTGTTTTGCCTTTGTTTAGGCGAATAAATAGCCCGCCTAAAATTAAACCAAAGATCATAATAATGATGCCCCAAGGTGTCGATCGCCAGTTGGATTCGCTGACAGCATAATCTGCCCCCAATTGAGTTTGCCACTGCTTATTGCCAGATTGATATTGGGTTTGAATGGTCATGTGGGCGGTGCGTTTATCTCGACTACCTGCAATCACATCTTGAAAGTCGTTAGGTAATTTAAACGTCACTCGGCCCTGATTATTTGTCATGCCTTCAAGATGAGAACCGTTTTCTGTATTAAGCTGAACGGAATGAGAGGCTAATGGTTCACTATGGAAATGCACGATAAATGACCATTCTTGCTGCGAATAGTAGCGATCGTGTTCTCTTGGTACGGGATCTGGGATAATTTCAAGTTCTGCTTTATTTGCTGTTACGACTTCGCGGGTGCTGTGGCCACTGGGTTTACCATGACGAAATAGATAATAAATAAAGACCTTTTTTAAATTGCCTAGCTGTTGCTTAGCAACGATAACATGATAATTATCAACGCCTGTTTTTGGCAGCTCAATTTTACCCTCTTTAATCGTCAATGGCACAGTTGATAAATCCGGTTTCCATAATACGGCGGAGGCAGAATTACCGAAAGGAACGAGAATGGGTTTTGCAACACGATGATGCGCCATAGCCGGTTTTTCAGTTTGTGAACCTTTGGCATGCGCCGCGCGCTGTTTTTCTAAGTTTTGCGCTAATGCCATTGCTGGGGTAGCCAGTGCAGGCGTGATTAGATTAGCTAGCAAGCCGAGAAATACAACACTTAAAAAGAGCTTCATAATGATGCCTTTAATAATTATAGGAATAGATCAACATGGCTGTACGAGGAGATGCAGCAGAATAAGATTTTGTTCCACGTGATGATTTTTTTACTTCAACGGCATAGCGTTTATCGAATACATTATCGATATTCAATGCAATGGAATGCGGGCCGTGCTCATAGCCAATCATCATATTGGTGACAAAGTCATAGCCACTATATTTTTCACTATTGGCATTATCGATATAATATTCACCCCAGCTATTGGTTTGAATTCGTGCTTTTAAGCCATTTGGTGATTGATAATGAGCAAATAAACCGTATTGATGTTTCGGCACATAGGGCATTTGATTACCAGCATGACTCACTTGTGTGGCACCAGGTCCACCACCGATAACTTCGGTGAAATCCTTAAAGGTATAATCACTGTAAGCATAGTTAACACCGATTTGCAGCCCAGGAAATAATTGATAATTCCCTGCAAGCTCAAAGCCTCTTTTATCGGTTTTTCCAGCATTTTGGAAGGTGGTGTGATGGTCTAATAAAAGAGCCATAATTTCATCTTTAACTTCAGTGTAATAAACGGAAGTATCAAATGACCATTTTTGATGGCGGCCTTTTAAGCCCACCTCAAAATTGGTGGCAGTCGATTCATCTAAATCAACACTTTCATTTATTTCATTCGATGAGGGTACTTGATCAGAGCGGGCAATAGTACCAAAGGCGCTTAAGGTATCTGATAATTGATAGGAAACGCCGACTTTAGGCGATAGTAGCTTAAATGTTTTATCAGTTTTAGTCAGCCCTGCACCAGCACCATATTTTCCTGTGGCAAAATTGTATTTACCAATTTCATTAGTTTTAATATCAAAGTTAGAACGGTCATAACGCAAACCGATATCAATCAGCCATTTGTCACTTGGGCGTAAGGTTTCTTGAAAATAAAAGCCGAATAAGGTGTTAGTGGAGTCTTCCGTTTGTAATAGCGCCCCTTTTTTATCCGAAAGTGTGGCAATGATTCGACCCGCTTGTGGACCAAAGGGAATGGTTTTGACATCACGATATTGATATTTTCGACTATCATCACTTTTTTCTTGGCGAGCGGTCACACCTGCCACCAAGGTACTTTCTCCCCATAATTGATGATCAAATACAAACTCCAGATCCGTACCATAGCTTGCTACGCCATTATCTTCATTGTCGTTAATCGCACCGGTAACAGGGTGATAATGTGTCCAATGGGTGTAATAGGCCTTGGGTCTAAAACGCAGGTTTTCAGTTAGTTGCGTTTCTAAACGGGTATTAAAGAACCAAATTTTTGAATAACGGCCAGAATCTTTCCAAGCATTACCATTATCGGTTTGCTTACCTGTGCGTTTATATTCATCAAACTGTGCTTCATCCATAGAGCCAGGAAGCTGGATATCTGCTTCGGAGTAACTGATTTCCGTATCTAAGGTATCTGACTCGTTAAATTTTAAGCCATGTTTAAAGCTGATTTGATTGCTATCAAACTCATTCCATTCACGCCAACCATTTTCGAGCACACGTCGAGAAGCCGTTATAGAGATAGCATTATTCTCATTGAGCAACATGGCATGACGCAGATTATAGTTTTCAGCGCCTTCATTTCCTAAGCCGATACGAATGCGGTTGCTGTCTACATCAAACGGTGATTTTGACAAAAGTTGAATGGTGCCACCCGCAGAACCAGCAGCAAATAATGAGCCCGGTCCTTTGGTGACTTCAATCTGCTCAATATCTTGGGTATCAATAAAGTCAAAACGTGAAAAACTATCAGGATCAGTCATCGGTACACCATCACGCAGCACCATAATTTCACGCACCCCAAAATTCGCTTTTTGTCCTGCACCACGAATAATCAGGCGGACATCATAGCCGCCGTTTTTGGAATCGATTAATAAACCAGGAACACCTTGAAGCGCATCTTTGATATTCATCATTTTAGTGCTTTCAATAAGATCTTCATCAATAACAGTGATAGCTGCAGGCACCTCTCGTGTTAAGCGATCAACTCGTGTGGCTGTGACACTAAGTGAATCTAGTTTCAATGCCGGTGCTGCATGAGCAATAATAGGGCTAGTTGTGATGATAGTTAGAAGTAGTGATGGTATTAAGCTGCTTCTGTTATGAAAGTAGATCATGGGACTGTTTTCTCATTTATTCGTAGACTGAAAAAGGTCAAAGAATACAAAATAACGGACGATTGTCCAATGAAAAAGCTAATAAAGACAAAGTCTTAAGTCATAACACTCAAAACAGGTTATATCACTGAGTGATATCACGTAAATGGGTGCTATGTGCTGTTAGCAAGCTAAACTTATAAAATGAACTGCGCAAACAATACGAGGGTAGATACTAGGTTTTCCCATTTAAGCATGGCGACTAGTGATTGATGATGCGCCATATAACAGCTATAATATTAGATCCATTTTTCGCGGCTCAAAATAGTTGAGTCGTTCCTCGCTGAGTGTTTATCCGGCGTTTAGAATTATTTTTAAAGGTATGTGACGTGAGTCAGCCAAAAGAATTAGAACAAGGCCTATATCGGTCAAAATTTGAAAAAGATAACTGTGGTTTCGGTTTGATGGCACAGATGGATGGCGAAGCTAGCCATTGGTTAGTTTCAACTTCTATCGAAGCATTGGGCAATTTAACCCATCGTGGCGCGATTGGCGCCGATGGTAAAACGGGTGATGGTTGTGGTTTGCTTATGCAAAAACCAGACAGTTTCTTTCGTACGATTGCTAAAGAATTAAACTTTGCAGTGTCAGATAACTATGCTGTCGGCATGGTGTTTTTGTCGCAAGATGATACCAAAGCAACAGCTAATCAAGCCGTTGTGACTGAGCAGTTATCTGCACAAGGGCTTGAAGTGTTGGGTTGGCGCGATGTGCCGGTTGATGCGGAATCTGCTTGTGGTGAACAAGCAATGAAATCAATGCCAATCATGCGTCAGGTGTTCGTTAATGCCGCCGCTGATATGGATGAAGCCGCATTTGAACGTCATTTATATATTGCGCGTCGCTTAGCTGAAAAAGCTGTGACCGATGATAATGCTTTTTATATTCCATCACTTTCATCTCGGGTCATGTCGTATAAAGGCTTGATCATGCCTGAATACTTGCCTGTCTTTTATAAAGATTTAAAAGATGAGCGCATGGAAACAGCAATTTGTGTATTCCACCAACGTTTTTCTACCAATACCTTGCCAGAATGGCGTTTGGCTCAGCCATTCCGCTACTTGGCACATAATGGTGAAATTAATACGGTTGAAGGTAACCGCAACTGGGCATTGGCGCGTGGCGCAAAATTCTCAACACCATTAATTGAAAACATGATGGATATTCGTCCTCTGGTTGGCACAACGGGATCGGATTCATCAAGCATGGATAATATGCTCGAAGCCTTAATGGCAGGTGGCGTGTGCATGTTCCGTTCTATGCGTTTACTGATCCCACCTGCATGGCAACATGCTAATACGATGGATCCAGAGTTACGCGCGTTTTATGATTTTAACTCAATGCATATGGAACCATGGGACGGCCCTGCTGGTGTGGTATTAACCGATGGTCGTTATGCCGCCTGTACACTAGATAGAAATGGCTTGCGCCCAGCACGTTATATAATTACAAGTGACCGCCATATAACGATTGCATCCGAAGTGGGTGTTTACCCTTATAGGCCAGAAGATGTGGTGGCGAAGGGTCGATTGAAGCCGGGTGAAATGCTGGCGGTAGACACTAAAACAGGTGAGTTCTTATTACCTGAAATGATCGATAATGAGCTGAAAAGTGCACAGCCATATAAACAGTGGGTTGATGATAACTTGCAACATTTAGAGGATACGGCTGCAGAAGTGCCGCAGGCGATGAGTGCAGATCAGTTTGCAGCACATGAGAAATTATTCCAAGTTAGCTTTGAAGAACGCGACCAAATTATTCGTGTTCTCGGTGAAGCTGGTCAAGAAGCAACCGGTTCGATGGGTGATGATACGCCGTTCCCAGTGCTATCTCAGCAAGAACGATCATTGTTCGATTATTTCCGTCAGCAGTTTGCTCAGGTGACTAATCCGCCGATTGATTCATTACGTGAAAGCATCGTAATGTCATTAGAAACTTGTTTTGGTCGTGAACATAACTTATTTGAAGAAAGTGAAGATCATGCTGCACGTTTAGTCGTTGATTCGCCTGTTTTATCTGAGAATCGGTTCCAACAACTAATGGAAAAGGGTTCGCATGACGATCAATATCAATCAATCAACTTATCTTTGCATTATGACAATGGTGTTGATTTAGCCGATGCGATTGATGCGATTGCAGATAAGGCCGAAGCGGCAGTACGTGCTGGAACAGTGATTATCACTTTATCAGATCGCGGTATTTCTGAAGACAAACAAACATTACATGCCTTATTGGCAACGGGTGCTGTTCATCATCGTTTGATTAAAGAAGGCCTACGTTGTGATGCCAATATTGTAGTTGAGACCGGAACAGCAAGGGATGCACATCATTTTGCCGTATTAATTGGTTACGGTGCAACGGCTGTTTACCCCTATTTAGCCTATGAATGTTTGCATGACATGATTGAAAGTAATGTCATTAAAGACATGGAATATGCAACAGTTTGCCAAAACTACCGTAAAGGTATTAATAAAGGTTTATATAAAGTTACCTCAAAAATGGGTATCTCAACTATTGCTAGCTATCGTGGTGCGCAGTTGTATGAAATTGTTGGCTTGCATGAAGATGTGGTGGCGAAATGTTTCAAAGGCACAACAAGCCGAATCAGTGGAACCGGTTTTGAAGAGCTACAAGCCGATCAACAAGCGGTTGCAGCGCGTGCATGGAATAAACGTAAAAAACGTGAAGCAGGTGGTTTGCTTAAATATGTGCATGGCGGTGAATATCATGCTTATAACCCGGATGTTATCGGTGCTTTGCAAAAAGCAGTGCAAGGGGGCAGTTATGATGCCTATAAAGAATATGCAACATTAGTCAATGAACGCCCAGTGATGAGCTTGCGTGATTTGCTTGAACTTAAATTAGCAGATAAACCATTAGCTTTAGATGAAGTCGAAGATATTGGCAATATTCTATCTCGTTTTGATAGTGCCGGCATGTCATTAGGTGCCTTGTCACCCGAAGCACATGAAGCTCTTGCAACGGGTATGAATCGCCTAGGCGGACGGTCAAACTCTGGTGAAGGTGGTGAAGATCCTGCTCGCTTTGGTACCGAACGTGTGTCTAAAATCAAACAAGTTGCTTCTGGCCGATTTGGTGTTACACCGAATTATTTAGTCAATGCTGAAGTTTTACAAATCAAAATTGCCCAAGGTGCAAAACCGGGTGAAGGTGGTCAATTACCGGGTGCGAAAGTCAATCAAATGATTGCGACTTTACGTCATTCAGTGCCTGGCGTAACCCTTATTTCACCGCCACCACATCATGATATTTATTCGATTGAAGATTTAGCTCAGCTTATTTTTGATTTGAAACAAGTGAACCCAGACGCATTAGTGTCGGTGAAATTAGTATCAGAAGCGGGTGTCGGCACAATCGCAGCCGGTGTAGCGAAAGCCTATGCTGATCTAATCACCATTTCAGGTTATGACGGCGGTACAGCGGCAAGCCCACTTACTTCAGTTAAATATGCGGGTGGCCCATGGGAATTAGGCTTAACCGAGGCGCATCAAACATTGCGTGCCAATGACTTGCGTGACAAAGTTCGTCTGCAAACAGATGGCGGTTTGAAAACAGGCTTAGATGTAATTAAAGCGGCTATATTAGGGGCGGAAAGCTTTGCCTTTGGTACAGGCCCAATGGTAGCGTTAGGCTGTAAATTCTTGCGGATCTGTCACTTGAATAACTGTGCAACCGGTGTTGCAACTCAAAATGATACATTGCGTAGCCAACACTTTATTGGTTTGCCACAAATGGTAATGAATTATTTCCAATTTGTAGCACGTGAAACTCAAGAGTGGTTGGCAGCATTGGGCGTGAGTAGCATGGCTGATTTGATCGGTCGTACTGATCTGCTCGAAATCTTGCCGGGCACAACCGATAAGCAACGAAAATTAGATTTGTCACCATTGTTGTCAACAGCGGGTATCCCTGATGATAAACCACAATTCTGCGTCGAACCGAGAAATGAACCGTATGATAAAGGTGAGTTGGCCGAACAGATGATTGTTGATATGCAAGAAGCTATCGCCAATAAACAGGGCGGCTTCTTTAGCTATGATGTGCGTAATATCCACCGTTCAATCGGTGGTCGTATTTCAGGTGAAATTGCACGTCATCATGGTAACTATGGCATGATTGATAAACCTATCAAACTGCAGTTAACTGGGTCTGCTGGCCAGAGCTTCGGAGTGTGGAATGCGGGTGGTTTAGAAATGCGCCTTGAAGGCGATGCTAATGATTACGTAGGTAAAGGCATGGCGGCAGGTAAATTAACTATTTATCCACATGGCGAAAGTAATTTTGAGAGCCAAAATGCCAGCATCATAGGTAATACCTGTTTATATGGTGCGACCGGTGGTGAACTTTATGCGGCAGGTCGCGCAGGCGAACGTTTTGCCGTACGTAACTCAGGGGCAACAGCTGTTGTTGAAGGTGTGGGCGACCATGGTTGTGAATATATGACCGGTGGTGTGGTACTTGTATTGGGAGAATCAGGTTTGAACTTTGGTGCGGGTATGACCGGTGGTTTTGCTTATGTATTAGATACTGATGATACTTTTAAAGAGCGCTATAACCCTGAATTGGTTGAATTAGTGCGTATTGATGCGGGCGAAAGTTCTGAGCATGCCATGCACTTGAAACGAATGATTGAAGACCATGTTCGTGAAACAGGCAGCACATGGGGTAACCAGATTTTAGATACGTTTGAACAACGTTTACAACAATTCTGGTTGGTTAAACCAAAGGATTCAGCAATGAGTAGCTTGCTTGAACACATTAATAAAGTTAAAGCAGCATAATATTATGGCAAAAAATACATTTCAATTTTTAGATGTAGGTCGTTTTGATCCAAAAAAACAAGAAGCTAGTGAACGTATAAAAGGCTTTGGTGAGATTTATGGTCAATTTGATGAAAAATCATCGGCAGAGCAATCCGATCGCTGTTTAGAATGTGGTAATCCCTATTGTGAATGGAAATGCCCCGTTCATAACTATATTCCAAACTGGCTAAAACTGGTCAGTGAAGGCAATTTGTTTGAAGCAGCCCGTTTGTCACATGAAACCAACACCCTTCCTGAGATTTGTGGTCGTGTATGCCCACAAGATCGCTTATGTGAAGGTGCATGTACCTTAAACGATGGGTTTGGTGCAGTAACAATCGGCTCTGTTGAGAAATATATTACTGATACGGCATTAGCACAAGGTTGGCGACCCGATTTATCGAATGTGGCTGATACAGGTAAGCGAGTGGCGATTATTGGTGCAGGCCCTGCGGGTTTAGGTTGTGCTGATGTGTTGGCGCGTAATGGCGTGAAGCCTGTTGTGTTTGATAAGTACGCTGAAATAGGCGGCCTACTTACCTTTGGTATTCCTGAATTTAAACTTGAAAAAGAAGTGGTTAAGCGCCGCCGCGAAGTGCTTGAAGGCCAAGGTGTCGAGTTTGTTTTAAATACTGAAATTGGCAAAGATATGCAATTTCAAACGTTGTTAGATGAATATGATGCTGTGTTTCTAGGCATGGGAACCTACAC
>CAYSGK010000042.1:9938-12344 GCA_964430395.1 uncultured Methylophaga sp. | reverse complement strand
TCCCACAGGGCAAGAGAATAAGCCACACTCTTCGTCGTTATAAAGTCTTAAATTATACCTGCATGGATGTAGGTAAGTAGAGCAACGCTGGAGCAGTTGCCTAGAATCACTAATTCTGCGACTTTATGCCTAGAATAGTATGGCTTCTTCTCATGCTGAATCAACAGATTGAATGGTCACGGGTATAAGTTACGCTATTTCTGAATCAGCCAGCAATAATGAATTTTAGTATTGCGTTCAAAATCTTTTGGTAATGTCGCTCGGCTAATGTCTTTAATGGTTAAACCTGATAAGGCTTTTTCATCCATTTTAAAATCACGGCGGTTAGTTGAAAAGATCAGCATTCCCTCTTTTGTAAGCAAATTAGCTGTCATTTGAATTAAAGACACATGATCACGTTGAATATCAAAGACGCCATCCATGCGGCTCGAATTTGAAAAGGTCGGTGGATCGAGAAATATCAAACCGTATTTCTCAGGAGTTTGTTGCGCTTCTTGTAACCATTCTAAACAATTCGCTCTAACATAACGGTGTTTTTCAGCCGTGAAACCATTTAGTGCCATATTATCTTCAGCCCATTGCAAATAGGTATTCGACATATCAATCGTAGTTGTTGATTCGGCATTACCTGCCGCCGCATAAACGGTAGCTGAACCAGTATAAGCAAATAGATTTAGAAATGCTTTCCCTGCCGCCCGTTCTGCAATCATTTGCCGAGTGATTCTATGATCTAGAAATAAGCCCGTATCTAAATAATCGGTTAAATTCACCCAAAAATTCAAATCAAATTCAGAGACTTTAAAACGTTTCTTTTGTGTGCCATGCGCTTCATATTGCTGTGTGCCACGTTGTTTTTGGCGTAATTTCAATGCCACATGAGATGCCGGTACTTCTAGCACTTGTGGAATCACTTGCATCACATCATTTAGCCGTTGTAATGCTTTTTCTGGATCAATTGATTTAGGCGGTGCGTACTCTTGCACATGAACATGGTCGCCATAGAGATCAATCGCCACCGCATAGTCTGGCAAGTCAGCATCGTAGAGACGATAACATTCAATTTTATTTTTCCGTGCCCATTTACCTAAATGTTTTAGGTTCTTTTTCAGCCTATTAGCAAACATTTCGCCATGTTCTGATAACTCGACCTTTTCAATGGGGTCAGACTCGATTGATTTTGCATCATCTAGGTTACCTTGGGGCTGATCAGTCAAATCAATCGAGTCTGACCCCATTGAAAACCTTGCGCGGTAACATAATACTTTACAAGGTATCGGACCATTATCAAACGGAGTGCTATCAAATAAGGTTAAGCCGGTAAACTTACCCAGCTCTTCATTATCGGTAATTATAGTAGTGCGCCATGCAGGTAGAGCTTGGCTCACAATATTGCCTAAACTTTCATATAAATAATGCAACTCATTAACATCACCCATACGTTCGCCATAAGGTGGGTTACAAACTATTAAGCCACTTTCAGGTAATGTCTTAGCCTGTGCTGGCCAGTCTAATAATTCACGTTGTTCAACACTAATACGATCAGATAAACCCATTTCTGCAATATTATCTTGTGCTGCTTCAATCGCTTTAGGGTTGCTATCACCACCCGTAATCAGCGGCAAACGCGCTAAACCACTATATCGACGGCGTTCTGCTTCCGCTTTTAGGCGTTGCCATGCTTCTTTGTCATGTTGCTTCCAATATAAAAATCCAAAATAATCACGGTGACTACCCGGTGCAATGTCCGCAGCAATCATCGCCGCTTCAATCAAAATCGTGCCTGAACCACACATAGGATCAACCAATCCCCACCCCTGTTTAGCAAGGCGTGGCCATTGCGCTGTTAATAATATCGCCGCAGCTAAATGTTCTTTTAATGGCGCCGCTGTATTGGCCACGCGATAACCACGTTTATGTAAGCTTTCACCTGATAAATCAATGCTGACTATTGCTTGGTTGTTTTTTAGATAGACGTTTACTCGTAAATCTGGCTGAAATAAATCAACTGAAGGTCGTTCGCCTGTTTGTTCACGAAAGCGATCGACAATGCCATCTTTTACGCGTTGAGCACCATATTGTGTGTGGTGGATTTTAGAACGAAAGCTATTAAAATCAACCGCGATCGTGGTGCCTTCAGCATCAATATGATCTTCCCATGGCAAATCATGAATGCCTTGGTATAGCTCATCCGTGGTTTTAGCAGAGAAATGGGCGATAGGCATTAATACTCTTATCGCAACACGCGACCATAGACACACTCGATAAGCCTCTTCTAAACTGCCCATGAAACGAATATTACCCTGCTCTTGTTTGGTATCTTTAATACCCATTTCTGCAAGTTCTGTCGCTAATAAAGGCAACATGCCCCGAGCAGCTGTTACGGTAAATTTATGATTTGTCATTAAA
>CAYSGK010000042.1:1622-9838 GCA_964430395.1 uncultured Methylophaga sp. | reverse complement strand
CTATTTTAATACAGGTAAGATCATTCATGGCAGTTAATAACATTCAGAAACGTTATTTAAAAGGTTTAGCTCATCCGCTTAAACCCGTAGTAATGATTGGTAACAAAGGTTTAACCGACAATGTGCATGCCGAAATTGACAATGCACTTGAGCAGCACGAATTAATCAAAGTTCGTGTATCAGGCTTAGAAAAAGCCGATCGGATCGCAATGATTGATGAAATTGCGCTGAAATCTAGTTCAAACTTGGTGATGACAATAGGTCATATTGCTGCATTTTATCGTGCTGCGAAAGAACCAACTATTACACTGCCTTAAGAATAGCCATATGATTGAAAAACCAGCCATAACAGACCAGAAAATAACTAGCATTATTGCAGAACGTTGGAGTGGTCGCGCATTTGACCCAAGCTTAGCCGTTAGTGATGAGAATATTATCTCACTATGTGAGGCGGCTCGGTGGGCGCCTTCTTGTTATGGTGATCAGCCTTGGCGTTTTATTGTCTGGAATAAGCATAATGATCAAGCAAGCTGGCAAAAAGCCTTAGAATGTTTAGCACCAGGTAATCAAGAATGGGCACAAAATGCCTCCGTTTTGGTTCTTGCCGCCTCTGTTAAAAGCTTTAGCCATAATGATAAAGACAATCGTTGGGTCGGCTATGATACTGGCGCGGCAAGCATTAGTTTATGTTTGCAAGCTACATCAATGGGCTTAATGAGTCATCAAATGGGCGGTTTCGATGCGAATAAAATACGTGCTACATTTAGCGTGCCTGATGAAGTTGAATGTTGGGCTATGATTGCAATAGGCCATCCCGCTGTATTAGACTCATTAAATAAAGAACAGCTTGAGCGGGAACTAAAAGCACGCGAACGTCGTCCTTTAACTGAACAGTTTTTTAATAATTCTTGGAAAATAAAATGAAATTAGCTTTATTTGTTACTTCTCTTCTTTTCTCAACTATAGCTTCAGCATTTGACCAGATATATCTAGATCGTCTACTAGAAACTGGGGTATGCCATCATTGTACGCTCAACGATGCTGATTTATCAGACAAGAAATTAAGCAATGGAGATATGAGCGAATCAAATCTAAAAAATATTAACTTGAGTAATTCAACCTTAGTCAATGTCTGGTTTACCCATTCTAGAATTCAAGGCGCAAACCTTGAAAATGCTAATTTAAGCAATACCTTGATGGATTATGCCTTACTTGATGGTGCCAATTTAAAAGGTGCTAATTTAACAAATGCAAAAATGAATTTTTCTGATTTATCAAATGCAGACTTAACGAATGCAATTCTAACAGATACGATTTTACGTGGCGTTATATTTTGTAATACTACTATGCCTGATGGTAGCGTTAACAATAGTGGATGTCCAAAGTCAAAGTCAAAGCCCTAGATCAAATCCAGCACTACAGTTATTTTTTAACTTTGCATTTCGGTTGTTAAACTGTCTCTACAAAGGTACCCCAATCCGCCGTGCAACTTCTTCATAGGCTTCAATAACACCACCTAAACCTTGACGAAAACGATCTTTATCAAGCTTTTTACGTGTTTCAGCGTCCCATAATCGACAGCCATCAGGGCTAAATTCATCGCCCAAAATAACATCACCCTTAAATAAGCCAAACTCTAATTTATAGTCCACCAATATCATACCCGCATCAGCAAATATCTTAGTTAAAATTACATTAACTCTAAATGTTAACTCTTTCATTTTATTAATATCTTCTGCTTTAGCCCAGCCGAATGTTTCGATATGATATTCATTAATCATAGGGTCGTGCAATTCATCATTTTTTAAGAAAAATTCAAATATAGGTGGAACTAATTCCAAGCCATCTTCAACACCTAAACGGCGACACAGGCTACCCGATGCCACATTGCGAACAACACACTCAACAGGCATCATTTGCATATTCTTAACAACCGATTCATTAGCATTAAATAGTTCTTTAAAATGCGTAGGAACACCAGCATTTTCAAGTTGCTGCATAATAAAGGCATTAAATTTATTATTTACCTCACCCTTTCGGCTAAGTTGTTCAATTTTTTCGCCATCAAAAGCAGACGTATCATCGCGGAAGCTCATAATGACATAATCATCATCATCTGTTGCATAGATGCTTTTGGCCTTGCCTGTGAATAATTCTTGCCTTTTTTCCATTTGATTTACTCTTATATTATTTCACGCCAGTCAAAACCGGTGTTTTGATCGGCAATACCTATCCAGCTTTGATCACAGTTTAACGCCTGTGAAAATAACGGTGCCACAATATTAGGCGAGTTATTCTTCTCGCTTAAATGCATTGCAATAATGTGTTGCAAATTCGATGTGTCAATTTTTTCTATTAATTTTGATGATTGTACATTATTTAAATGGCCTAATCGCCCCGATACACGATATTTTAAATGTTCAGGATAAACACTGTTGTCAAGCATTTCCATATCATGGTTGGCCTCTAATAACAGTGCGTCACAGCCGGAAAGAGCTTGCTCTATAACCGGCGTACTTATGCCTACATCAGTTAATAATCCCAGGCGATGCTTGCCACTATTAAATACAAACTGGCTAGGCTCGCGTGCATCATGCGGCACGGGAAACGGATTGATTTCAATATCATTGATAGTAAATCGATTATGACTACTAAACTCAGTAACTAAGCTCATCACATCAGCGGCTAAACAACTTGCCGTTCCCACCGTAGCATAAACCGGCAAATTATATTTTCGAGCAAGAACACGAACACCATTAATATGATCTGAATGTTCATGGGTAAGAACAATGGCCGTCAGCGCATCCGCATTTATATTGAACTGCTGTAAACGTTTCTCGGTTTCTTTAGCAGAAAAACCACAATCAACAAGCAAAGTGGTTTTTTTGTGCAATACCAGTGTTGCATTGCCTCGGCTACCGCTTCCGAGCGATGCAAACCGCATTATTTACTCAATTGTTCCTGCATTAGGCCAAGTAATCGTTTTGCCGTATCTGAAGATGTACGCGTTTCCTCAGCATCCAATATAATCATTTTTGTTTTTTCAGCATCTGAAATCAATTTAATATAATAATATTCGTCAGGTGCTTTTTCTTCATCATCTCTCCAGAAAGCCAACTTGCTTAATATGCCTTCTTCGTCTTTCTCTGCTTGGTTGAAAGGATCTAAGTAATGCACGAAGTAAATCCCTCGTGAACGATCCTGATCTTCAACAGCAAAACCTTTACTATCTAAAACACGGCCTGTTCTCTTCCATACAGTAGGAAAATCTTGATCAATAAGAAGTGCTTTTTGTTCATTTTTCTCGTCAATTAATACCGCATTTACTGCTACTGCTTGTGGTTGGCTTTGCTCAATCTTCTTCTGCTGTACTTTATCTTGTTGGTATAAACCACCTAAATAGTCAGCAATTTGTCGTAGCATAGCTTCATTTTTTTGCGAATTTCCTTCTGTTCCAGCGGCACTTACATATACATTAGCTATTTTAGATGTGTCTCCACGTTCCATACGTAATCTATAGGCATAATCATCGCTGCCAACTTCAGTGTCCATTAAACCAATGCGTAAGTCTTTTCGCTTAATTGCTATCCCTTTATCAGCCCAAAAGTCTAATAAGCGCTGCCATGTCACTTCTCTACTGCCAGGAATAACCAAATGATGCTTACTACCTTCACCTGAAAGTGACGGTTTTACTTCTGGAGTAATATTATATTTACTTGCCAGTGGATTAGTTGCTGCTTCCTCAAACTCAGAATACGTTGCCGTTCCTTTTTGATCACCGGCTATTTCATCATTAATACGTTCTGAGCTTAAATCAGGAGGCACATCAAGCGGTGGCATTGTTTCAGCTTTACGATATTTTTTTGAATTATCCGGTATCACTTGATCTAATACATTAAAAGCACCGCAACCACTTAAAATAATTGCTGTTAATGAAACAGCGCCGATAGTCTTTAAATTCATTGTGTTTGTTTACTCATTTAGTAATGCCAGCGGCATCTAATGCCTCACGTACTGGCTGATGATAATTTTCTGACAGCACCGTCATAGGTAATCGAATGCCGCTTGGAATCAAATTCATTTCGGTAAGCGCCCATTTAACAGGGATTGGGTTCGACTCAATAAATAATCGTTCATGTAACAATGCCAAATCTTTATCAATTTGACGAGCCATTTTTGCATCACCCGATATTGCTGCTGCGCACATTTCATGCATTTTAGTAGGTGCAATATTTGCTGTCACAGAAATAGCACCCTGCCCCCCTGCTAAAATAAACTCTACAGTATTGGCATCATCACCTGTATATAGTTCCAAATGATCGCCACAGAGTATTTTTATTTGTTCCACCCGCGACAAATCACCTGTTGCTTCTTTTATGCCTATAATATTAGGTATGCCTGCTAAGCGAGCCACGGTTTCAGGTAAAAGGTCACACGCCGTGCGACTTGGTACATTATAGAGGATCTGAGGAAGATCAACGGCCTCGGCAATAGCTTTGTAATGCAGATATAAACCTTCTTGTGTGGGTTTGTTGTAATACGGTGTCACTAATAATGCCGCATCAGCTCCCAGATCTTTGGCAGATTGAGTAAGCTCAATGGCTTCACTGGTTGAATTGGCTCCCGTACCGGCTATAACAGGGATACGACCAGCCACTTGTTCGACAACCTGACGAATCACATTACAATGCTCTTCAACATTTAACGTAGCTGATTCACCGGTTGTACCCATGGCCACAATCGCATCAGTACCCGCATTAATGTGAAACTCGATTAGTTTATTTAGGCAGTCAGCGTCCAACGAGCCATCTGCTCGCATCGGTGTAACCAGTGCTACCATACTGCCGCTAAACATGAACCAAGTCTCCAAAAAACAAACGAGCATGATACGTTGCTCACCACGGGATGACAAGAACATGCGTACTATATTAAAGTGAACATTATACAGCAACATCCACATAAGGAACCACAGAATGACCTCAGTACAACTAGACCAAGCCGTACCAGACTTTGAACTGCCCAGTACCAACGATACTGTTTTTAAACTATCTGCGCATAAAGGCAAAAATATCATTATCTATTTTTATCCAAAAGATAATACTCCGGGTTGCACTTTAGAGGGTCAAAATTTCCGTGATCATATTGCTGAATTTGAAGCGCATGACACACTCATTTTTGGTATTTCGCGCGACAGCGTACGTGTACATGAAAACTTTAAGGCTAAACAACAATTTCCATTCGATTTACTTTCTGATGCTGAAGAAAAAGCATGTAAACTTTTCGATGTGCTCCACCTCAAAAAAAATTACGGTCGCGAATACATGGGAATTGTGCGCAGTACCTTTTTGATCGATAAACAAGGTGTTTTGCGACAAGAATGGCGCAAAGTCAAAGTGAAAGAGCATCTAGCCCAAGTTTTAGACGCTGTAAAAGCACTTTAAGCTTTTTGAGCCTCCTAAAAAAGTTTTTTAGGAGGCATTTTTTTTCAATTTTCCGCATCCCGCATTCACACTAAGTTATACCCGCAACAGCTAAAAGTTATCCACAGTTTCTGCACACCTTATTGACATTTGGCTATTTCCAAACCACATCATCTTGTGGTTCAATTCCATAAAAACCACAACAGCTTGTGGTTAGGAACAATTTAAACCACATCATAATTTTTATGGATTTATCACTATGACAGGCGAAGCCACAGCACAAGCAAACACACATTCTCAATACCAAGTTATTCGTCGTAATGGCCAAGTTACTGATTTTGATAGTAGCAAAATAGCCGTGGCGATCACCAAGGCATTTCTTGCCGTTGAAGGTGAATCAGCCGGTGACAGCCAACGTATTCATGAAACAGTTGCAGCAATTACTAAACAAATTGCTGAAAACTTAACACGCCGTTTAGATGATGGTGGCACCGTTCATATTGAAGATATTCAAGACCAAGTTGAATTAGCACTGATGCGCACCGGTGAATATAAAACGGCTCGTGCTTATGTACTCTATCGTGAACAACAAAATCAAAAACGACTTGAAGAAGAGAAAAAACATCCCACAGCCGTTAATGAAACTACGATTCAAGTCATTGCTTTTGATGGTAGCAAACGTCCACTTGATATTGACCGCCTGCAATATCTAATTGACGAAGCCTGTGATGGTCTTGATGCAGTTGATGGTGCGGCTATATTGCGTGATACACAACGTAATATTTTTGATGGTGTATCTGAATCTGATGTTGAAAAAGCATTAATCATGTCAGCACGTACTTTTATTGAGCAAGATCCAGCTTACAGCACAGTATCTGCTCGCCTGTTAATGGATAGCATCCGCCGTGAAGCATTGACCTTTGTCTACAAGCAACCTCGTCAAGCCTCACAACATGAAATGGCTGATGCCTATCCAGACTATTTTAAGAACTATATTCAACGTGCCATTGATCATCAATTATTAGCACCCGAATTAGCCCAATTTGACCTTGAATTATTAGGCAAAGCGTTAAAACCTGAAAATGATTTTAACTTTACTTACTTAGGTCTACAAACATTGTATGACCGCTATTTTATCCACCAAGATAATGTGCGTTTTGAATTGCCACAAGCATTCTATATGCGTGTTGCAATGGGCTTGGCCAGCAATGAAATCCATCGTGAAGAGCGTGCTATTGAGTTCTACAACCTATTATCGTCATTTGACTTTATGAGCAGCACGCCTACCCTATTCAACTCAGGTACACTGCGACCACAACTTTCATCATGCTACTTAACCACCGTGCCAGATGATTTAGGTGGCATATACAGCGCCATGCGTGATAATGCACTGCTTTCTAAATATGCCGGAGGTCTTGGTAATGACTGGAGCCGTGTTCGTGGTTTGGGTGCTCATATCAAAGGCACCAATGGTAATTCACAAGGCGTGGTTCCTTTCTTAAAAGTTGCCAATGATACAGCGGTAGCCGTTAACCAAGGCGGCAAACGTAAAGGTGCAGTCTGTGCTTATTTAGAAACATGGCATATTGATATCGAAGAATTTCTCGATATGCGTAAAAATACCGGTGATGATCGCCGCCGTACTCATGATATGAATACAGCGAATTGGATCCCTGACTTATTTATGAAACGTGTAGTCGAAGAAGGTGACTGGACACTGTTCTCACCAGAAGAAACACCAGACTTGCACGATTTAACCGGCTTAGCATTTGAAAAAGCCTACACCGAATACGAAGCCAAAGCAGCACGTGGCGAGATTCGCAACACCAAATCAATGCCAGCGACCGATCTATGGCGCAAAATGTTAGGCATGTTGTTTGAAACAGGCCATCCATGGATTACATTTAAAGATCCTTGCAATATCCGCAGCCCACAAAACCATATCGGCGTGGTACATAGCTCAAACTTATGTACAGAAATTACACTTAATACATCCGATGATGAAATCGCCGTATGTAACTTAGGCTCGGTCAATTTGCCACAACATATCGGCGAAAATGGCCTAGATATGGACAAATTAAAACGCACCATCACCACGGCAATGCGTATGTTAGATAATGTAATTGAATATAATTACTACAGCGTGCCACAAGCGCGTAAATCAAACTTGCAACATCGCCCTGTTGGTCTAGGTATTATGGGCTTCCAAGATGCATTGTATAAAATGCGCCTGCCTTATAGCTCAGAAGAAGCGGTTGCCTTTGCTGATACCTCAATGGAAGCCGTCAGTTACTACACCATCGAAGCTTCATCTGATTTAGCTCAAGAACGCGGTAGTTATAAATCATTTGATGGCAGTTTATGGAGCCAAGGCATTCTGCCGATTGACTCAATCAAATTATTACAAGAAGCGCGTGGCGAATATTTGCAACAAGATGACAGCCTAACGCTAGATTGGGCTATGCTTCGTGACAAAATCAAACGCCAAGGTATGCGCAATTCAAACACCATGGCGATTGCGCCAACAGCCACTATTTCAAATATTTGTGGTGTTAGCCAATCGGTTGAGCCGACCTACCAAAACTTATTTGTGAAATCGAATCTGTCGGGTGAATTTACCGTGATTAACCCGTATATGGTTGATGACTTAAAAGCACAAGGCCTGTGGGATGAAGTGATGGTCAATGACCTGAAATACTTCGATGGTAGCTTGCAATCAATCGACCGTATTCCACAAGATTTAAAAGATCTGTACGTCACCGCCTTTGAAATGGATGCCCGTTGGTTAATTGAAGC
>CAYSGK010000042.1:0-1522 GCA_964430395.1 uncultured Methylophaga sp. | reverse complement strand
ATTCTCGAACCAGATTGCGAGGCATGTCAATAATGTTAAATTGGGATGATCCATTTGCATCAACAGCTAAAACGGCACCTGAGCCTGAAGTAACACCGGCAAAACCAGCGGCAAACGAACAAGGCGCACTGCCCAATGTTAAAGCTGACGTTGAACCCTTACCGATTGTGGATATTGCACCGGTCAATGCTGATGATAAACGTGTAGTCAACGGCATGACCGATGTTAACCAACTAGCCCCGTTCAAATACCCGTGGGCATGGGAATATTTCTTAAATGCCAACAAAAACCATTGGACACCGCTCGATATCAATATGACCGCGGATATTCATGACTATAACCATAAACTGACGCTAGAAGAAAAGCATGTTTATACCAATGTTATGTCATACCTAACCACATCCGATATTCTAGCCATGCGTAATATTGGTTTGGCAGTAATGGAAAAAATGACCGCGCCCGAGCTGCAAATCTATCAAGCACGCCAAGTGTATGAAGAAGCCCTGCACACATGGACATATCAACATTGCATCGAAACCATTGGTCTAGATCAAAGTGAAATCTACAATCGCTATCGCGTAGTGCCAGAAATCAATCAAAAGATTCAACTGGCGAATCGCCGCCTAGATTCAATTTTACGCAGTGATATTGACCTCACCAACCGTGATGAACTAGAAAACTTCGTCATGGCCTATGCCTTCTTTGGCGGCATATTTGAAGGCTGCTGGTTCTATAATGGTTTCAGCCCCATCTTTGCATTACAACGTCGTGGTTTGATGAAAGGTACTGCCGAACAACTGCAATACATTATGCGTGATGAAGTATTGCATGCCTCATTTGGTATTCGTGTAGTCAAACAAATTATTAAAGAAGAAAACATTGTTTTAGATCCGGTCAAGATCCAAGAAATGTTTGAAGAAGCTGAAGAAGCCGAACAAATTTACTCAAGCTATATCCTACGTGATCCAATTTTGGGGTATTCAAAAGAAGATCATATTGCTCAATTCCGCTTTATTGCTAATCGCCGTGCTAAACAGCTTGGTTTTGAAGCCCCCTTCCCCGGTGCAGAAAATACGTTAACGTGGTTAGATGAACAGGCGAATATGAAGAAAGAGAAGAATTTCTTTGAGACTAAGGTGACTGAGTATCAGACTGGTGGGGCTTTGAAGTGGGATTAGGATAAAGCTAACTGAAGTTGAATCCTTTAGTTATATTTGTTCTAAATAACAATCTTGGATTCAACAAATAAGTGCCATTAATTTTATCGAAAAAAGTAAGTGGAGAAGAATAATGACTTCAAATGGTTTTAAAATCAAGTGCTTTACATGTGATAATGAATTTACATTTGGTCCAAATATTTACGATGGAAAACATATAAATATTTATGACATTGATATTTGCAACAATTGTTATATTAGCAACCATGATGGTTGGTCTCCACTGCATGAAGAAAAAATATTAAATCATATTAAGAGACCTTTGCACGATCCCCTATTAATCGTACCCTATTAGCTAAAAGCTA
>CAYSGK010000041.1:0-12366 GCA_964430395.1 uncultured Methylophaga sp. | reverse complement strand
ATGACGCGGTTGTAAGTTCTGCATCTTCAAGTATCACGGGTATATACAAGAAAAATTATTTAGCTTTTTTAAACCCACCCCAATAAAACATAATACTGGGCAGTATTAATAGATTTAAGATGGTTGAGGAGGCCATTCCGCCAATAATAATAGCGGCCATGGGTCCCATGATTTCGCGTCCTGGGTTGTCGCTGTTACTAGCGATGGGAAGCATAGCCAAGGCGGTAACTAATGCCGTCATTAATATAGAAGGTAGGCGTTCTTTGGCACCTATAATTAAGGTGTCGATATTCCACGGTAAATTATCGACTTCGACTAGGTGACGATAATGTGAAATAAGCATTATCGAGTTACGGACGGTGATGCCGAATAGGGTAACAAAACCTACAATGGAACCAACCGATACGGTTGCGCCAGTAAGCAAAACGGCGATCACGCCACCCACTAATGAGAATGGTAAGTTGAGTAGCATAATACTTAAATAACGGATCCGACCTACTGCCATATAAATAAGGATAAATACGCCGATGGCAGCGACGAGTGAATGTAGAATAAGATCTTCTCGTGCTTGGGTTTGCTCGATGGCGGTGCCAGTAAATTCTGGGTAGGCACCGGCTTCAAATTCCATTTCATCAAAAACACGTGTTTTTAACTCTTTGATAAAGCTTCCCATATCTCTGTTTTCAACATTACAGGTGACAGCCTGAATGCGTTGGGCGCTTTGATGCAAAATGTTATATCGACCTTCGACTTGAATAATATTTGCTACTTCTGACAATGGTACGGTGAAGCCATCTGCTGTTTTAATGGGGAGTTTGGCAAGATCTTCAGGTTTTTTTCGTAGGCTTTCATCAATGATGACTGAAACATTAAAAAGTCGATTTCCTTGGTAACTATTACCGACCACTTTTCCTTCGTAGGCAGTTTGTATGGTTTCCATCACTTCAACAGGGCGCAATCCGAGACTATTAAGACGATCATGCTTTAACTGAACTTGTAGCACAGGTGTGCCGGTGGGGGAGCGCATTTGCACGTCGGTCGCACCTTCAATAGATCGCATAATTTCGGCTAAGGCTTGCGCTTTTCGATCTAAAAATCCAAGATTATTACCGTAGAGATTAACGACTATTGGCGAGGTATAACCAGATACGGTCTCATCAACGCGTTCAATTAAAAAGGTATTTGCTTCAAATAATAAACCGGGAAAGTTCTTTAAGATTACCCGCAGGCTATTCAAGACTTTTTGTTGTTCACTGCCTGATAAGGGATCAAGATCAATTTCAAATTCGCTGTAATGACTGCCATAAGTGTCTGCGGAGCGTTCTGCTCGTCCTGCCCATTGTGATACGGAACGAACGCCGGGAATCTTTAGGAATTTATCAGTTAGCTGATTGCCTGCTTGAATTGAACGTTCTAATGAAGTGCCGGGAATTGCAGTGGTATGGACAATATAATGGCCTTCACGTAATTCGGGCAGAAATTGTGTGCCTAAGCTGGGAATAATTGCTAAACCCGCTGTGCATAACAAAACAACCGCTGCCATGGTCACCATGGGCAATCGAACGGTAAGACGTAATATTGCCGAATAAATGGGCATGATCAAACGTAGTAAGGGAGGATCGTTATCGGGTAGCTTGCCCTTGCCCAGCAATAAATAACAAAGTGCAGGTGTAACAGTGAGTGCAACAAATAGCGATGCTAAAATAGCTAAAATATAAGATACGCCCAAGGGTGAAAATAAACGACCAGCAACACCACTTAATGTGAGCAAAGGTACAAAAACCAACGCAACAATAAAACTGGCATAAACAACGGAGCCGCGCACTTCCATTGAGGCTTCATAGACAACGTCGGTGATGGCACGTGGCATGGCTAATAATTTGTTTTCTCGCAAGCGGCGATAAATATTTTCGGTGTCGATAATGGCATCATCGACCACTTCACCTAATGCAATACCCAAACCACCGAGCACCATAATATTTAGATTTACCCCCGTGGCCAATAGAACCAGTGCAGCACTAACGAGTGATAATGGAATGGCAATAGCTGAAATAAATGCCGTGCGAATATTAAACAAAAAGATAAAGAGAATAAGTAATACAAATGCACCACCAATAACGAGGTGTTCGGTAATATTATGTAGGGATCGTTCGATATAATCGGCAGGGCGGAAAAGGTGGGGATAAAAAGTAATACCTTGTTTGTCAAAAACAGTCGCTAAGTCAGCGAGTACAGCTTCAACGTCTGTTGAAACGTTCAATGTATTGGCGCCAAATTGTCCGATCACCATCATCACGATGGCGGGTTTACCCATAATAGCAGCCGCACCTATACGTGGTTCGGGTGCCATGGTCACAGTGGCAATATCAGAAATTTGAATGGAGTGGCCATTTTCACGCTTGATGATTACTTTTCCGATTTGTTCTGGATCAACGGTATTTGCACTGGTCTGAATGGTGAAGCGTTGGTTATCATTTTCAATAAAACCTGCGGATTTAATAGCCGTCACTTGCTTAGCTGCAGTGACAACATCATTTATACTTAAACCAAATTTCCATAATTTCTCGGGTTTAATTTGTATTTGTAGTGACTCAATCTCACCGCCAAACACATTGACATCAGCTACGCCTTTTACACTGAGTACTTGCGGCACGATTGTCCAATCTACCGCATGGCGTAATGCCATCATATCTACAGTGTCAGACTGTACCCCAATGGTTAAAATAGTAGCGGATGAGGATGCTAAAGGTGCGGGAACAGGCACGCCAACGCCCTCAGGTAGTGAGCCATTAAGCCCAGCTAAACGTTCACTCACCAATTGTCGATTACGGTAAATATCGGTGTTATCATTAAAGGTTGCTGTGACAATAGAAAGCCCTTGTATTGATTCTGAGCGTAGATATTCAAGTCCAATCAACCCATTAATAGTGCTCTCAATGGGTTGCGTAACTAAAATTTCGACTTGTTCAGCTGAATAGCCTGGCGACTCGGTTTGAATGATAACTTGTTTGGGCGAGAATTCAGGGAAGATATCTAAACCGGCGGTAGAAAGGCGATAAACGCCATAACAAAGCACCATAAGCGCTAGCGCAAGCACAATGCCATAATAACGGACTGAAAAGCGAACAATAGCGGATAACATGACGTGCCTTTATACGCTAGATTTTGTAAAGCATAGAGAGGAATGCATTAATCGTCATCCTCTTCAGGTATCTGCCAACGGAGCTCTTCTGAGAGCAATAATTGTCCGCCACGGGTAACGACCTTATCATCTTGTTCGAAGGTATCGCGGATAAACCAGCCAAAATCAGTCTCACGGTAATCAGAAACAGGGCGACGTTGGTATAAATCTTCATCAACTTGTACGTATACCCAAGGTTGTCCGCCATACCAGACTACTGCGGTTAATGGCACATTAACCCCTGTTTCAATTTCGTCAGATAATACAATCCAAGCATTTAAACGCATGCCGATCCGCAATGCTTGTGCTGGTGTTCTAAAGTAATAAGTTAGCCCTTGCGATACATTATTAGTATAAGTGGCGGGTGAAATAAGATACGCTTTTCTTGCGCTTATTCGTTCAGGATGGCTGTTTATGAAAATAAAACTACTTTCTGCGGGCAGATCAAGTGCTGGCGGCAACGAAGCCATTACCAACACATCTTTATTTTGTAATAAGCGGTCAAAATAACTGGTTTTTTCTTTCGTCCCTGCCTTGCCTAATGCCCAATTTGTTAACTCCTTTCCCCAATGCTGAACAGATTCCAAGCGAATATTTTCCATTTGTTTGTTTTCGGCCTGCAGTTGCGCTTGATTTTCGACCTTTTCTAAGCGTGCTTCTTCCACTTGCCGTAATGACACATTGGTTCGCTCTTTATATAAGGTCAATAAGCGATCATAAACTTTATTTGCCGCATTTAAGCGTTGAGCGATAACGGTTTTGCTGGCTTCGGCTTCTTGATAAGCCGTTCTTTTCTGTAATAATGGTTCAAAATCAATCACTTGTCCTGTGGCTTGTGCTTCATTTAAATGTTTTATAAGTTGCAGATTACTAAGTTCAATACCGCTTTGCGCGATCACTTCTTCATCTAGTTTGACCGCAGGGAGACCTTTATAAATTTCAACACGAGAAGGGGCGGCGTCATCATCGTCTTCTTCATTATCACTGTTCTGCTCTTCATCTTCTAATTCGTTATCTGCTTGCTGTTGCCGATAATCTTCGAGATAGTGATCAATCGTTGCTACAAGCCCTTGTTTAGCGGTGAAAGAGCGCACAGCGATAAGCACCAACAAGGCGAGTAGCAGAATAACACTGATTTTAATTATTTTTTTAATCATTTATTTATTCAACCGAGTCATTGTTGCATCTTCTAAACGTGCAAATTCTCGCCAAGCCGATACTTCTAATAAATAGCGGGCGCGTTGTAGATGGAGGCGTTCACGTTGCTGCCAAATGAGTTTTAAGCTGTCAGTAAACCCTAATTTGTATTGCCGTTGCAAGATCTTTTGCTGTTCAGCAGCCGTGTCAAGCAAAGTATCAGAATACGCTAATGATTTAAGTGCAGATTTATACATAATATGCGCCTGATGGACGTGTTGTAAAAGCGATGTTTGTAATGCCAATATTTCTTTACCTTTTAAAGCGCGCCGCGCTTTAGCTTCAGCTATGGGGCCGGAATATACATCATTGACGGGCAAAATAAAGTTGCTTGCCAGAGCCCAGATATTATCGTTTTGATCAAAAATAAAGCCAGGTGAAAAAGTAAAGTCAGGGGACTGTTTTGCAATTTCTTTGTGCAAGTCTGCTTCAGCCACCAAATATTCTGCCAATGCTTTTTTCAGATCAGGCCGCTCTTTAACAGCATGTGCTTGCAAATAATCTAAAGATAAATTTGCCACGTTAATATCGGGCAATTGAGAAAAAGAGTGCTCATCTAAATGGATAGTGAGTAGGGCATCAGCGGGTAAACCGACAGCTAAAGCAAGTTGGGTACGTGCTTCTGTTTGAGCTTGTTCAATGTTATTGAGATCTAAATTAGCTTGTTGTAATGCCAATTTTGTCGAGCTGACTTCAAATTCACTGATCTGGCCAAGTGATAAACTGCGCTCTAAAATGGTTAATGCTGATTCTAATAACGCTATTTCATCAGCAATAAATTGACGCTGATGAATGGCGACTAATGTGTTTAGATAGCTGTCAACAATGCGATCTCGGATCTGCCATTTCACTTGCGCCACATTTAATTTGGTCATTTCGGTGACGGCTTGGGCATAAGCAACCCGTGTTTGATGTTTTTTGGGATCTTGATAAACCCAACTGAAGAGCGCACCTAAGGTCCATGGTGAAATGCCACCATCGTGTCCACTGTGATGTTCTGAACTGAGATTTATTTCTGGGTTTAGCTTTTGACCGGCAGTAATTTCAGCGGCTTCAGCAACGCTTACTTTAGCAGATTCAATTTGGAGATCGAGGCTATAAAATTCCCCAACGGCAACTAAACTTTCTAGATCCCAAGTTGATTTAGGCCACGTTGAAGTAGCAAAACCTTGCTTTTGTAACCAGTTTTTTAGTGCGGAGGCTTCAATTGTACGGGTATGGTACGTTATTGTCGCTTCTTGTGTATCAAGTGGTGCCGCTTTATACGTTTGGTAGGTCGGTGCACATGCTGAAAGAAGTAATAGATAACAAGCAATAATAAAGTAGTTATTCATAGCCCTCTTGCCATAGCTCTTCATCATGCTCTGATATATTTCCCGAGCTTGCATCAACTTCTATCTTCATTTCTTTGCCTTGGTAAGTATCAATATCAAACTCATAGCTTGCGGCACCATTTACTTCAATCTCATATTCTATTTCAATAATATCACCCGGCCATGCAGCAAGTGCAATGGCGCGCGCCTGTGTTTCTGAAATGTGCTTTTGTTTTGCAAATAATGGGTGTGCCACGCTAGGTACTTCTTCCTCTATTTCAATAATTTGGTTTGTTGCCGCATCACATTCAATATCCCAATCACGGCCATTGGTGGCACGAATGTTAAATTCATAAACTGGCTGATCGTCTTCTAGTTTAAATTCAACCTTAATAACATATCCCATACGTGTCTGTAGTGCTGTTTTTTCGCACTGTTGGTAGAAATGACCACCATATTCAAAACGTGCAAAATCTTCGGCAAAAACATTCAGCGATACTAGTATAGTGAAAAATAGATAAATTCGCATGGAAAACCTTAACTTTAGATAGAAAATCTAACAAATTGTATACGTCTTGAAGCTATTTTTCGTTATGAAAAACTCCTTATTTTTGGTCTAAAATTTATAGATTTAGCGATTTTATTATTTTAGCTACGTTATCTTTGAGGTGATTGGGGTTAATTGTGCCGATGATGACGCTACTTACCGCTGGATTAGCATAAATTAAATCAAAATTTTTCTGCACATTGTCGGCGGTGAGATGGCCGCTGGCGAGGGCTTTTTTTATAAAGATACTTTTATCGGCTTGGCTTGCTTGATCCAAGACCGTTTGTTCTTGTTGGTAATCCAGATTATGCATAATCATGGCGAGATCAGAGTGTTGTAGTGCAAGTAAACCACCTTCAACTGTTTTGGTGGATATGCCGGTGGCGAGGATTAGACCTTGTTGCTTCAGCTCGTCTAATACTTCTAAAGCACCTTGTTCTATGATTGTTTTATCGTTGCCATCAGAATGAATGAGTACGATATCTAACACGTCTCTTTGAAGGATTTTCAAGCTTTGTTTGATGCTGGCGCTGATAAATTCTGGCGTGAAATTGTAGTTAGATTCGCCGGTCTTCGTGTCGAAGGTTTCGCCTACTTTGGTAGCGATGATAAAGTCATGGTTTTGTTTTGCTAACAACTCACCTAATCGTTGTTCGCTATTGCCATAGGCGGGTGCGGTGTCTATTAAATTTATTCCTAAATCCCATGCTTGGGCTAACAGGTCTTGCACTTGTTTGTCATCGGGGATTTTAAAGCTGCTTGGATATTTCACCGCGGTATTTCGGCCAATTTTTACTGTACCTAAACCTAGTGGAGATACAAATACGCCTGTTTTTGCAATTTGCTTGCGTTGTTCTAAATAAGGGCTCATTTGAATTTAGAATCCCATAATGTGGGGCTTATTTCTGCTTTAGGTAAGCCAGTCACTTCTTTGTGTTTTTCTGCAACTAAGCTGCTATCTTTGAGTTTTTCAATGATTTTGTCGGCAAGATCAGGTGCTAAAGCTAGTTTTGTAGGCCATGCGATATGGATATTATTTTTTGATTCTACAAAAGCGGTATCAGGACGAGATAGGGCAGATTGTTTAGGTTCAGCACGGTTGATATTGTGTGTAGTCCATTCCAGATCGGGCAAGCTAAACCACGGTAGAATATCAATCAATAAATCATCCGCATCACAGCGTTGTTCAAGAAAGGATTTACCTACACCTTGTTCGGCAATATTGCCGCCAATATACCAAACTATGTTGTCATCATCGTTTAAATGGCTGGTTATTGTTGCGATAGGCTTTGATCCAGAACCTAAGCTGTGTGCATAAATTGCAGGCAATGAGTGTGCGGGTTCTTTGGCTTTACACATCACCATTTGCAGGGGTCTTCGTTGCATTGCTGGTTTTTTAATGCCCAAATCATCGAGCAATGCTTGATTGCCCTCACCTGCGGTTAGAACAAATTGTTGAGCGTTAATTTCAATATCGCCATTGATCAGTATTGATTGCACGTGTTGGTTTGTTTGCTGCCAAGAGAGTGTATCAATCTTAAGAATGCGCTCTTGCCATGGTTGAACTAAGGTGGTCAGAACCGTTGTAATATCTAAAACAGGTTCTTCTAGACGATACAAAGCACCTTTGAAGTTGGGATCTTGAAATAAGGTAGGTTGGTCTGATTTTGGCACGCTTTGCATGCGACTACTGAGTGCCTTGCTGGCAAAAAATGACACCATTTTTGACGATAATTGCTCTTTAGACCACATTAATTGGTGATCGACTAATACCTTGACTTGGGTGAGATCAATATCACCGTTACCAGCTAAACAAGCCTGCCAGCGTGCGGGCATATTACCAATCGCATGAGTTGCTTTAGATAAAATTCCGTTAAGGGCATATTTTGCTCCCCCATGAATAATACCTTGCGAGCTTAATGTTTGCGCATTACCAATCGTTTTATTTTCTAATAATAGGGCATGAAAGCCCATTTGGTTTAGACGATGATGTAACCATAAACCGGCAATGCCCGCGCCGATAATAACAACATCAGTGGTAACTTTTTGATTCATTAATTAGCTGAGGCTTTCGTCTAAAGCTTCACAGATATAATGACCAATAATGATATGGCCTTCTTGTACCCGAGCCGTTTCATCAGAAGGCACACAAATACAATGATCAGCTATTTCAAGTAATTTGCCACCGTGCTCACCGGTAAATGCGACGGTAATACAGTCTGCTTGCTTTGCGGTGTTCAGGCCATTTATGACATTGCCACTATTGCCAGAAGTAGATAAACCAATGGCAATATCACCTTTTTTAGCTAATGCTTGAATTTGGCGGTCAAAAATTGTGTCAAAACTATAGTCATTGCCGTGTGCAGTAATAATCGATGTGTCGGTTGTGAGCGCAATTGCCGCTAGTGGTTGACGCTGTTTGTAATAACGCACTACAAATTCAGCGGCTAAATGTTGGGCATCTGAGGCGCTGCCACCATTGCCAAAAAACAATACTTTATTGCCTGAGGCTAGGCATTTTCTAATGTTTTCAATCAGCAGATCAATTTGTGGTTCAAGTGTAACTAAACCTTCGACCATAGTTTGATGGCGTTGAACGGTAGATTTGAATGACACGGCTTACCTCTTATGCAGGCTAAGTGATAATATCTAGTAATATTTAAAGATAGTGTATCAAAACACAGTCACTTATTACTCATAAAAATGAATAACTAATTTCAATATGCATAAAAAGACACACTATTTGAGAGAAGATCTTGCCAAGCAATGGCAGGAAAAGGATCCTTTTTCAATGGTGAAACAGGCAGAGGGTGAAATTTTTCGCCAAAAAGAAGGCCGCCGCACCCTACGTTTTATTTTGGGTGGGAAATCTTATTTTCTCAAATATCATCAAGGTATTGGTTGGGCTGAGATCATTAAAAACCTTTTACAATTCCGTTTACCGATTATTAGTGCAAAAAATGAATGGTTAGCGATTCAGCTATTAGAACAAAATCAAATAGATAGCATGCAAATTGCCGCTTATGGCGAGCGGGGCTGGAACCCTGCAAAAAAAGAGTCTTTTCTAGTAACGGATGAGCTTGTAGATACAATGAATCTTGAATATTTGGGCGAACAATGGCGGAAAACACCACCCACTTTTCGAAGTAAACTTAGCTTAATAACAAAAATAGCAAATATATCAAGAAAAATGCATGAAAGCGGGCTTAACCATCGTGATTTTTATTTATGTCACTTTTTGCTGGATAAGTCCTTTTCGACAACAAATACAATTGAAGACGCGACAAGCTTGTTTTTAATTGATTTACATCGTGCCCAGATCCGTAAAAAAGTGCCGCAACGTTGGTTGGTTAAGGATATTGGAAGTCTGTATTTCTCGGCATTAAATGTTGAGTTGACGCAGCGCGATCGCTATCGATTCATCAAACTTTACTCGGGACAACCCCTACGGCAGGCACTGAGTGAACAGCAGTCATTTTGGGGGAAAGTCGCTAAACGTGCTACTCAATTACGAGATAATGGTAAAGCTGAATGAAAACAGTCCATTTTGATTCGCTATTAAGCTCTTTTAAAAAAGGTGAGGAAACGATCTCTTTGCCTTTTGATTTAGATATTGATAATAAATCCTATCGTTGTATTCAAATATTACGTTTATTACCGAGCAAACGATTAGTGGTCAAAGCATGCGATGAAGCTGGTTATCATTTTCTTATCAAGATATTTATAAAACAAAGTAAAGGCGAACGAGAGTTAGCTAGGGAAAAACGGGGTTATCAGTTAATAAAGCAGACGGATATTGATGTACCTGAGCTTATGTTCACAAATGATACTCACCCTGATTATTGTGTTATTGCCTATCAGTATCTAGAAGGTTCGGTGCCTTTTGCCAATACAAATGAAATAGTATTAATGTATGACGATGACCTGATTGCAATGGCCGCGGCATTACACAATGCTGGTTTACTCCATAGTGATTTTCATTTAGACAATATATTAATAGCTGATAATAAACTCTATCTTATTGATTTAGCCTCTATTTACGCAGATAAAAATGTGCAATCAGTCGGCAAGGAAAATAGCCTAGCAAATTTAGCTGTTTTAATCGTACAGTTCAAGCCTGGCGAGCAGAAAGTATTAATGAGCAAGCTTCAGCAATATTACCAGCAACGAGGCTGGCAATATGGTGTGGAAGAGCAAAAAGAGTTTAAGATACGGGTACAGCAAGCGTGGAAAAAACGCAAAACAAATTATCTTAAAAAATGTTTCCGAAAGTGTACGATGACAGCATATAAAAAGACTTTTAGGCAAGAATATGCTTTTTATCGCCCTTTCTTTGATATAAAGGGGGAGAGTTTTGTTAAGCAAATAGAGCAACTTATTACAACGGGACAAGTGTTAAAAGCAGGTAATTCTGCTACTGTAGTCGCTATTAATTATGCAGGCAAAGACCTGGTTATCAAGCGCTATAATATGAAGAGCTTTTGGCATTTATTAAAACGATGTTATCGACCTAGTCGAGCAGCCATTTCATGGCGAAATGGGCGTTTATTACAGTTGTTGGGTGTCGCAACAGCTGCGCCCCTAGGTTTTATTGAAAAACGTTATGGTTGGTTTCGCTCAACCGCCTATTTTATTTGTGAAAAAAGTGAAGGCCAGGAAATGTTAGCAACATTTAAGCAGCGAATGCCCAGTGAGAAAGAGTTGGCCCAAATTAAAAACCTTTTTGATACTTTTAAAGAATATAAAATAAGTCACGGTGATTTTAAGGCAAGCAATTTGTTAATAAAAGAAAATGGAGAGATAGAGCTTATTGATTTGGATGCGATGCAGGAGTGTTTAAATGTTCAATCATTCCAGCGTCGATTTGAAAAAGATAAAGCACGTTTTCTGCGAAATTGGCATTCACCAGCCTTGCAAAACTTGCTGATGCAGGTGATTGATTGATGAAACTTGCGGTTTGCTTATATAAATTTTTCCCATTCGGAGGCCTTGAGCGTGATTTTTTAAGGATTATGACGATGTGTCGTGATCGTGGTTATCAGATTGATGTTTATATTATGCAGTGGCAGGGCGATATACCCGAAGGTTTTAATGTTCATATTATTAAGCCGCAGGGCTGGAGTAATCACCGAAAGGTGGCTTCCTATATCGAGCAAATTACGCCAATGGTAAAACGAGGGAATTATGACCTTGTAATCGGCTTTAATAAAATACCCGGATTAGATTTATATTATGCGGCAGATGCATGCTATATCGACAAAGTAGAAAATAAAAGAAGTTCTTTTTTGCAAAAGCTTAGTATGCGTTTTCAAATTTTCTCTAAAAATGAACAGGCGGTGTTTTCTAAACAGAGCAAAACAGTTTCATTGATGATTTCAGAGATCCAGCGAGATTTATTTAAAAAACATTATGGCACGCCAGATGAGCGATTGATTATGCTCCCGCCGGGAATAGATGAAAGTAGGAAGCGACCTGATAATTGGCAAGAGATCAGACAAGCTTTTAGGCAAGAATTCAATATAAAGGACGATGAATTCATGTTGCTGATGGTGGGAACCGGCTTTAAAAGGAAGGGGGTGGATCGTGCAATTACAGGCTTAGCATCCTTGCCGGAACGGCTACAAGAAAAAACAAAACTTTTTATTTTAGGAGAAGGCAGTCCTGAGCCTTACCAAAAGCTTATTAATCAGCTTAGGCTTCAAGATCAAGTTGTTTTCTTTGGTGGGCGCAACGACGTACCTTATTTTTTATTAGGGGCTGATTTGTTATTGCATCCCGCCAGAAAAGAAGCAGCGGGAATGGTGATTATTGAGGCGATAATCGCAGGGTTACCAGTGTTAGTCACAGAAGTTTGTGGTTACGCAAAACATGTAACAGAAGCCAAAGCCGGACAGATCGTATCATCACCTTTTGAACAGCACAGTTTTGATCTACAACTCAAAGAAATGTTACAAGCAGATAGAAAAATCTGGTCTGACAATGGCATTAACTATTCGAACAGTCATGATCTTTATAGTATGCCTGAGAAAATAGTCGAAATTATTGAAAAGATGGCAAAGTCTAATGGCTGATTACGGGTATATACCCGTAATCAATCAAGATGCAGATTTTTAGCACCCATACTGAAT
>CAYSGK010000040.1:0-12403 GCA_964430395.1 uncultured Methylophaga sp. | reverse complement strand
GTATATAAAAAGAATTTAATCGTGGCATAAACTCGGTTTGGTCCACCCCATATGCCGATCACCAAGAACAACGGAATTAACATCGCTTCGAAGAACACATAGAACAAAATCGCGTCTAATGATGCAAATACCGCAATCATCAAGCCTTCCATAATCAAAAAAGCCGCCATATATTGGCTAACACGATCTTGAATTACTTCCCAACCTGCTACTACGACTATTACCGTAGAAAATGCTGTCAAAATAATCAAAGGCATTGAGAATCCATCTATACCAAGTGAATAGTTAATATTGAATGTGGAAATCCATGACGCTTGCTCAGCAAACTGCATTTGATATATTGTATTATCAAAACCGACATATAATCCTATTGATAACAATAAGGTTGCAACTGAAATAATTAATGATAATGAGCGTGCCCACGAATTATTATCACCATTCACCAGCACAGCAATACCGCCTAGAACAGGTAGCCAAATAACTAAGCTCAATAAAGGTAAATCGGTAAACATATTAGACCACAAAGTTCGTAAGTAATAGCCACAAACCAATAATCATGGCAAAGGCATAGGTATATAAATAACCAGTTTGAAGCTTGCGTACAATTTTAGACACTGCACCCACTGTTTTAGCTGCACCATTAACGACAGCGCCATCAATTAAGGTTTGGTCACCTACTTTCCATAAAATATTTCCTATCATGCGTGAGCCGCCAGCGAATACTTTTTCGTTGAAGGTATCAAAGCCATATTTATTATCGAGCACACGGTAAAACCAATTAAACCATTGCTGTAATTTAGCAGGAATATCAGGGCGCATCATATAAAGGAAATAGGCAACGGCGATACCTGACATGGCCAACAAGAATGGCCATTGCATCATGCCATGAAGTACAAAAGCAAATGCACCATGAAACTCCTCACCCACATCAGCCAATACATCATGCTGATGATGGACAATAATTGAATCGCCAAAGAAATCACCAAACAGCATTGGAGCAATAAAGTAACCTGCCACAACAGACGGAATTGCCAATAATATTAATGGCACAGTCACTACTGCAGGTGATTCATGTGGTTTATGATCGCTATGAGTGTCAAAACGTTCTTTGCCGTGGAACACTAAAAAGAATAGTCTGAAGCTATATAAAGCGGTGATAAATACACCTGCCAACACCGAAAAATAGGCAAAGCCACTACCCGCTATATGCGAAGCATGCACTGCTTCGATGATTGAATCTTTTGAGAAAAACCCTGCCAAACCTGGGAAGCCAATTAAGGCTAAAGAACCAATTAATGCCGTCCAGTACGTAATCGGCATATATTTCTTCAAGCCACCCATTTTGCGAATATCTTGTTCATGGTGCATAGCAATAATCACCGAACCCGCACCTAAGAATAATAAGGCTTTAAAGAAGGCATGTGTCATCAAATGGAATACACCCGCCGCATAGGCTGATGCGCCTAAGGCGACCGTCATATAGCCTAGTTGCGACAAGGTTGAATAAGCGATTACGCGTTTAATATCGTTCTGGATTAGACCTAAGAAGCCCATAAATAAGGCTGTGATCGCACCAATAACTAATACAAATGATAACGCTGTTTCTGAAAACTCAAATAATGGCGACATGCGTGTCACCATAAAAATACCCGCTGTTACCATGGTTGCAGCATGAATTAATGCTGAAATAGGTGTTGGGCCTTCCATTGAATCCGGTAACCAAACATGCAAAGGTACTTGGGCTGATTTACCCATGGCACCTATAAATAATAAAATACAAATAACCGTCATCACTGACCAGCTATGACCTGCAAATAACTCAGTACTTTGTGAAGCTATAGTGGGGGCTTGTGCAAACACTTCAACATAATCCAAACTACCTGCATACATCAGCACACCCGCAATACCTAGTAAGAAACCAAAGTCACCCACTCGGTTCACTAAAAATGCTTTTAAATTTGCATAAATCGCCGTTGGTTTTTTATACCAAAAACCAATCAATAAATATGACACTAAGCCTACTGCTTCCCAGCCGAAGAATAACTGCATAAAGTTATTGGCCATAACCAGCATCAGCATCGAGAAGGTAAAAAGAGAGATATAGCTAAAGAATCGCGTATAGCCATCATCATCATGCATATAGCCGACAGTATAAATATGCACCATTAATGAGACAAAAGTCACCACCACCATCATCATCGCCGTTAGTGCATCAATCATAAAGCCCACTTCTAGGCTGAGCGAGCCTGCTTGTAGCCATTGATAAACTTGTTGATTATACGTTTCGCCGCCGATAACGAGTTTAAGCACCCAAACGGATAAGACAAAAGCAATCCCCACGCCATAGATGGCTGCCCGGTGCGACCAAACCTTACCCACTTTATTGCCAAATAGACCAGCAATGATACTGCCGACTAATGGCGCTAAGGCGATGGTTAATAGTAATGTCTGGTTCAGGTATTCCATGCTAACCCTTCAACTTATCAAGATCAGCAACATTTATGGTGTGCATATTTCTAAAGAGCACAACTAAAATAGCCAGACCAATAGCGGCTTCTGCTGCTGCTACGGTGAGAATAAAAAATACAAACACTTGCCCTGCGATATCACCAGCATAATGCGAAAAGGCAATAAAATTCAGGTTTACGGCTAATAACATTAACTCAATACACATTAATAAAATAATGATATTTTTACGATTAATGAAAATCCCCGCTACTGAGAGACTAAATAATAATGCACCTAAAATAAGAAAGTCAGATAAAGCAATCATGATTCAGCCTCTTCCTTTTTAACCGCATCCATTTTAATAATGCGAACACGATCTTCACGACGCACTTTAACTTGCTCAGTAATATTCTGTGATTTACTTTTCTTGTCACGTAAGGTCAATGTAATTGCCGCGACAATAGCCACCGTTAAAATAATAGATGCAATTTCAAAGGGATAAACATAAACCGTATAAAGCAGTAAACCAATTTCTTTGGTATTACTATAGCCATCTGGGTGAGGGATCGGCGCTGCAATAACGTCTAAACCAAAATGTGCTGAACCTAATACCGCAATCATTTCAACTGTAATTAATGCCGCGACTACAATGCCTAAAGATAAATACTTGGTAAAGCCTTCTTGCAGTGGCACTAAATCTATATCTAACATCATCACCACAAATAAAAACAAAACCATTACCGCGCCAACATAGACCAAGACCAAAGTAAGTGCTAAAAACTCGGCTTCAAGTAAGAGCCAAATACCGGCACTTGTGAAAAAAGCTAATATTAAAAATAATGCGGCTTTCACTGGGTTACGGATCATCACTACCATCGTTGCTGCGAATAGCAAAATAGCCGCAAATGCATAAAAAATGATCTGTTCAATACTCATTATCTATACCTCGCATCTTCTGCACGATCGGCGGCTATTTGAGTTTCATTGTCATCGCCAATGGCTAATAGCTTATCTTTAGTCATAATATTTTCACCACGATTTTCGAAGTGATAATCAAATATCCGTGTTTCAACAATTGAATCTACAGGACACGATTCTTCACAAAAACCGCAGTAAATACATTTAAATAAATCAATTTCATATTTGGTAGTACGGCGAGTGCCATCATCTCGCGGCTCAGTGTCAATGGTGATTGCCAAAGCAGGACACACTGCCTCACATAATTTACAGCCAATGCAGCGCTCTTCACCATTAGGATAACGACGCAAGGCATGCAAACCTCTAAAGCGGAATGATTGTGGTGTTTGTTCTTCTGGATATTGCACCGTAATCTTTTTGGCAAAGAAATAACGACCTGTAAGTTTCAATCCTAGCAATAATTCCCATAACAAAAAGCTTTTAAAGAAATGGCGAATTGCATTCATGATGCCACCTCCGTAAACCATGGGCCAATATCATAAACTTGTGCTGTGGCCACAACAACAAGCCAAACTAAAGTAACAGGAATAAATATCTTCCAGCCTAGACGCATGATCTGATCATAACGATAGCGTGGGAAGGTTGCTCGGAACCATAAATAAAAGAGTAGGAAGACTGCTGTTTTTGCGAATAACCAGGCTATGCCAGGAACCCAAGCAAGCCAAGGCTCCATAAAGGTACCTTGAACGGGCGATAACCATCCTCCCGTAAACATTACAGCCGCTAGCATTGAAATCAATATCATATCTGCATATTCGGCCAAGAAGAATACCGCAAAGGCCATTCCTGAATACTCAACATGGAAACCGGCTACAATTTCAGATTCCCCTTCTGACACATCAAAAGGAGCACGATTGGTTTCGGCAATGCCAGAAATAAAGTACACAATAAATAAGGGAAACAGCGGCAACCAGAACCAATGGAAAAACCCACCTTGTTGTGCCAATACAATTTCACCAAAATTTAAACTACCCGCTGCAACTAAAACGCCAACCAATGCAAAGCCCATCGCGATTTCATACGACACCACTTGTGCTGCCGAACGTAATGCACCTAAGAAAGCATAACGTGAATTAGAAGCCCAACCAGCAATAACGATACCGTAAACACCCATTGATGTAATCGCTAAAATATAAAGTAGTCCTGCATCAATATCAGACAAGGTCATAGTGGCATCAAACGGCATTACTGCCCATGCGGCTAGAGCGGGACCTATTGCTAACACTGGTGCTACGAGGAATAAATATAAGTTAGATTTAGCGGGTAAAATCACTTCCTTCAAGGCTAGTTTCAGTCCATCGGCAATAGGTTGCAACAATCCCCACGGGCCAACACGGTTAGGACCAATTCGTACTTGGATAAAACCAATAACTTTACGCTCAGCTAAGGTTAGATAAGCCACAGCCAACATCAACGGCACAATGATCACGACAATTTTTAACACGGTATACAGCACCGTTTGTGCCGTTACCCAATCAACGATAGACATTATCATATCCATCATGACTGCGTGCCCACCGAGACTTTAACATTAGCAAATGCCACGCCGAGATTCATTGTCTGTTTCGTCCCTGCAGCTAAATATAGGCAACCATCAGCAATAGTGTCATCAAGCTCAAAAGCCGTAGTAATTACTTTTTCACCCAGTCTTATTTTAATAAAGTGGACATTGCTAACACCCTGTTTTTTTGCTTCGCTTGCATTCATTCTTGCTACTGATGCTTTTTGGTTCTCAGGTGTGGTTTGTAAGGCCTCACTACGCCTAGTCACACTGTCAATTTGATAGGCAGGCACTTCTGAAATAGTCATTAAACCTTCAGTCTTCACATCAAAATTGTCAGGTAAGTAGGATCCCACGCTTGGGGCTGAAACCAGCTTTAGTTTATCTTGAATTTCATCACGAATATCTTGTGATGAAATATAATCAAAGCCTTTCAGTCTAGCTAAATTAGCTAGCACACGAAGCACCTTCCAACCTGGGCGACTTTCACCTTTCGCAGACACTGCCCCTTTAAAACTCTGCCATTGTTTATCAACACCTACAAAAGTACCTGATGTTTCAGCAAAACTAGCGATAGGTAAAATAACATTTGAATAAGAAAGCATTTCATCTGTTACATAACTGTTCATCGTGATTACAAAATCGGCTTGCTGCAAGGCGTGTTGTGCGGCAACAGGATCAGCGCAATCCAACTCAGGTTCAACACCAAACAAAACGTATGACCGACAATTATTTTGCCATAATTGTTGCACATTTAGCCTTGTTTCATCTTCTTTTTCACTGTCAATAAGAGTAGTCACTACTTCTGCAGCCATTGAGTTTGCTGATGGCAGTATTACAAGCTGCCCCTTACCTAACCTTGAAATCATCACAGCCAGTGTTCTTATTTTAGCCGCCTGTGGATGATTATTAGCCAAAGCACCCACAACAATAGTAGCTGTCATGGCGTTAGATAACCGCATGGCAATGGTTTGGTCAACAGCTGTTGGCACAACCTGTTCAAGCATATCTTGCCAATCTTTGCCACATTTTCCTGCAAGAGGCATCAACGCTTTTGCAATTCCTTGCAAGTGAGTGAGTAGGCCATCAATATTAAACGTTAATTGCGTTGCCGTTGGCATTAGCAAATCAGACTTGAAAAAATTAATATCAGTAACCGTTGCCCCCATCATGGCAGCTTGCCTAATACGATGGGCAATAATTGGTTGCTCGCTACGAATATTGCAGCCGATCAGAATAATATCGTCACTGTCATTAATATGATCTAAACACCAATTTTTTTGATTGTAGACCACATTTTCATCTGCAAAATCTAATTGTCGCAAACGATGGTCACTGTTTTGAATCTCTAAACCTGTTAGCAGACCTTTGAATAAATAATTTTCTTCTAATGTTGCTGTGGGTGAAATTACACCTGCAAGCTGATCGGCACCATGTTTATTTTTCATAACAAGCAAACCCTCCATAGCCGCTTGCAATGCTGTTTCCCAATCGCTCGCTATCCACTTACCATTTTTTTTCAGCAATGGTACCGTCGCGCGCTGCTCATGATCTATACCTAAATAGCTAAAACGATCTCGATCTGATATCCATGTTTCATTTACATTATCATTATCACGTGGCACCACCCGCATTACATCTTTACCGCGAGTATGAAATTCAATATTTGAACCCACAGAATCATGTGGTGCAATAGATGGGTGAGCGGTAAGCTCCCATGCCCGTGCTTTATAGCGGAATGGTTTAGATGTCAGTGCACCAACAGGGCACAGATCAATAATATTACCTGATAGTTCAGAAGCAAGGCTACTCTCAACATATGTGCCTATTTCCATATGTTCGCCACGGCCAGTTGCACCCAATTCGGCAATACCCGCAATTTCAGTTCCAAATCGCACGCAGCGAGTACAATGAATGCATCGCGTCATTTCAGTCTGAACTAATGGGCCAATATTTTTATCTTTAACAACACGTTTGCCTTCGCTAAATCGGCCAAGGCCTCCACCATAACCCACAGATAGATCTTGTAACTCACACTCACCACCTTGATCACAAATAGGGCAATCTAAAGGATGATTGATCAACAAGAATTCCATTACACTTTTTTGAGCGGCAAGCGCTACTTCTGATTGTGTAAAGATCTTCATGCCTTCAGTTACAGGCGTTGCACAGGCCGGTAATGCTTTGCGTGATTGCTCTACTTCAATCAAACACATACGGCAATTCGCTGCTATCGATAATTTTTTATGATAGCAAAAACGTGGAATATCTATGCCCGCTTCATCAGCGACTTGGATAATCATTTTTGCTGGATCCACTGTGAGTGGAATGCCATCGATTTCTATATTAACCATTAGCTTGATGCCCCACTGTGATCTGGGCAATAACCATGATCGATATGATATTGAAATTCATCTCGAAAATGTTTAATAAAACTAATTACTGGAGCTGCTGCTGCATCGCCTAAGGCACAAATGGTATTGCCATTAATATTTTTAGCGACATCAACTAAACGGTCAAGATCATCTTGCGTGCCTTCACCATGCTCAATCCGCTTAACGACGCGATATAACCAACCTGTACCTTCTCGACAAGGCGTACATTGACCACAGGATTCTTCATAATAAAATTCGGCAATACGCTCTAACGCTTTCACCATACAGGTTGTTTCATCCATCACAATAACGGAACCTGCTCCCAGCATTGAACCTGCTCGACTGATACCATCGTAACTCATCGGTACGTTCATCATATCTTCACCTGGAATAACGGGAGTTGAGCTTCCACCGGGGATAACCGCTTTTATTTTATTACCATTACGCATGCCACCAGCCAACTCAAGTAGTTCTGAAAAAGGTATTCCCATCGGCACTTCAAAATTACCCGGATTATTAACATGGCCAGATACACTATAAATTTTGCTACCACCATTATTAGGTGTGCCTAATTCATGGAACCAATCCCCGCCTTTTTGCAAAATAACAGGTACAGATGCTAATGTTTCAGTATTATTAATTGTTGTAGGTCGGCCATAAAGTCCGTAACCCGCAGGAAATGGCGGCTTATAGCGAGGTTGACCTTTTTTACCTTCAAGCGATTCTAGAAGTGCTGTTTCTTCACCACAAATATAAGCACCCGCACCCGGTTGAGTATAAAGCTCAAAATTAAAACCTGAACCTAAAATATCTTTACCCAAATAACCGGCATCTTTCGCTTCTTGAATCGCGGCTTCAAAACGGTCGAAAGGCTCAATAAATTCACCACGAATATAGTTATAACCCGCTTGTGCACCAATGGTATAGCCCGCGATAATCATACCTTCAACGACTTGATGTGGATTAAAACGCAAAATATCACGATCTTTACAGGTACCCGGTTCACCTTCATCTGAATTACAGACGATGTATTTAGCCCCCGGCATTCGCCTCGGCATAAAGCTCCACTTCAAACCCGTTGGGAACCCCGCACCACCACGGCCTCGCAAAGCAGAATCTTTGATCTGCTCAATAATATCTTCAGCACTGACTTTATCTTTTAGTACTCTTTCTAACTGTTCGTAACCACCCACACTACGATAGGATTCTAAACTCCAAGGCTCATCAAGATGGCGAGTACGGAAGCAAACCTGATCTAGATTACTCATTTAATACCATCCAAAATCTTATCAAGTTTGTCCGTGGTTAAGTGTTCATGATAATCACGATCTAATTGCAACATCGGCGCACCGCAACACGCGCCTAAACATTCCACTTCTTTTAGAGTGAATTTATTGTCTGCTGTTGTTTCACCTAACTTCACATCTAAGCGCTGCTCCAGATGAGTAACAATTTCTTCTGAGCCATTCAACATACATGAAATATTAGTACAAACACTGATCTTATGTTGACCCACCGGTGACAATTCATACATTGAATAGAATGTTGCCACTTCATAAACAGCAATTTTAGGCATGCCTAAATATTCCGCCAAAGCATTCATAATGTCTTTTGAAATCCAACCGTCATTGGCATCTTGCAATATATGCAATGCTGGAATAACGGCTGACTGGCTTTGCCCTGCTGGGTATTTAGCCACCCACGCATCAATCTGCTGGCGAAGATCTTCTGTAAATAATTCTGTTTTAGTGCCCGTCAACATACCCAAGCTATTTGAAGATGTCGGTTTCAGCATGACGATAAGCCACCATATTTGAGGCATAAAATTGTAGGACTAGTCATTCTAGTTCACCATTTTATAACGAAGAAGATGGTGGCTTAGCGTCTTGCCCTTCGGGAGCTCAGTACGAGAGCCAGCACTGCGTTGCAATGATTGACAAGGGCTAGCCATTGTCCGCTTATTGCGCCTTGTTCTGACTCTCGTACTGAACTCTGAAATCAACATCTTCAAATAGTTTGGGTATTTCATCGATCCACCTCACCAAACACAATATCCATTGTACCAATTATAGCCACAACATCGGCTAACATATGACCTTGAATCATTTCATTCATTGCTGAAAGATGGGCAAAACCCGGCGCACGAATTTTCACCCGATATGGTTTATTAGCACCATCTGAAACCATGTAAATACCAAATTCACCTTTTGGATGTTCCACTGCAGAATAAATTTCTCCCTCAGGCACGCAATAGCCCTCAGTAAATAATTTAAAGTGATGGATCAATGATTCCATATCATCTTTCATACCAGTCCGTTTCGGCGGTGCTACTTTAACATCGTCAGTAATAACCGGCCCTGGGTTTTCACGTAACCAGTTAATACATTGTTTTATAATTCGATTTGATTGACGCATTTCTTCGACACGCACTAAATAACGATCGTAACAGTCACCTTCTACGCCAATTGGAATATCAAAATCCATCTTGTCATAAACGGCATAAGCTTGTTTTTTACGTAAATCCCAAGCTATGCCACTGCCGCGTAACATTGGTCCTGTAAAGCCAAGTTGCATTGCACGCTCAGGTGAAACTACACCAATACCTACTGTGCGCTGTTTCCAAATACGGTTGTCTGTCAGTAATGTTTCATACTCGTCAACATAGCCAGGAAACCGTTCCGTGAAATCTTCTAGAAAATCTAAAAAACTGCCTTCACGATTAGTATTCTTTTGTTTGACTTCTTTTTCGCTATGCCATTTTGAGGCTTTATATTTTGCCATGCTGTCCGGCAAATCACGATAAACACCACCCGGACGATAGTAGGTCGCATGCAAACGTGCGCCTGAAACAGCTTCATAGCAATCCATCAAATCTTCACGTTCACGGAAGCAATAGAGGAAAATGGTCATCGCACCAATATCTAAACCATGCGCCCCTAACCACATTAAGTGATTGAGCAAACGAGTAATTTCATCAAACATGACTCGAATATATTGTGCACGTTCAGGCACTTGCACCCCTATCATCTTTTCAATGGCCATTACATAGGCATGCTCATTACACATCATCGAAACATAATCGAGCCTATCCATATAACCAATGCTTTGATTATAGGGTTTTGATTCTGCTAATTTTTCTGTGCCTCGGTGTAACAAACCGATATGCGGATCTGCACGCTGAATCACTTCTCCGTCCATTTCAAGAATAAGACGTAATACGCCATGCGCTGCCGGATGTTGTGGACCAAAGTTTAAGGTGTAATTTTTAATTTCAGCCATGATTAACGCCCACCTTTTTGGTAGCGATTATCATCACGGATCACCCGGGGAACTAAGGTTCTTTCTTCAATGCTCACCGGTTCATAAACAACACGTTTTTTTTCTGCGTCATAACGCATTTCAACATTGCCTATAAGTGGGAAATCTTTACGAAATGGATGCCCGACAAAACCATAATCAGTCAATATGCGACGTAAGTCTTCATGACCTCTAAATAAAATTCCATACATATCAAAGGCTTCACGCTCAAACCAATCGGCAGATATCCAAACAGAAGTAACACTATCAACCGTAGGTAGATCTGCATCTAAGCGAACTTTTATACGCAAGCGTTGATTATGTTCAATTGAAAGCAGGTGATAAACAACGGCAAAACGTTGGCCCTCCGTCACTGGTTCTAAATAGCCTTCGCCATCCACTGCCCGACTAAAACCGCGATCAGAAGCACCTTTTGTCTCCCAAGCACTGCCACCATATTCTGAATAATCAACACCGCAAACATCGATTAATTGCTCGAAACCAAAACTATCTCGCAAGGTTTTGCATACTGACAGAACACTATCATCCGGAATATGGATAGTAATTTCTTCATGTGAAGGCGACCATTCACAATCAAGAATAACATCTGATAAGTGCTTTTCTAATTTTGCTTTTAGTTTTTTTATCATTATCGCTAGCCTTCCTGCGTCGGTATTCTAGCAATAGTATTGGTACGCCGAATTTTCTTTTGCAACTGGATAATGCCATATAACAAGGCCTCAGCTGTCGGTGGGCAACCTGGCACATAAATATCAACTGGAACAATGCGATCACAACCACGTACTACGGAATAGGAATAATGATAATAACCACCACCATTTGCACATGATCCCATAGAGATAACCCAACGTGGCTCTGACATTTGGTCATAAACTTTACGTAATGCCGGCGCCATTTTATTCACCAGTGTACCAGCCACAATCATTACATCTGATTGACGAGGACTAGGTCGAAAAACTACGCCAAAGCGATCTAAGTCATAACGTGAAGCACCCGCTTGCATCATTTCAACCGCACAACAGGCTAGACCAAAAGTCATCGGCCATAATGAACCTGTACGCGCCCAGTTAATTAATTTATCAGCAGAAGTAGTAACAATCCCTTCTTCTAAAACACCTTCTATTCCCACTCCAAGGCTCCCTTCATCCACTCATAAATAAAGCCAACAACTAATATTCCTAAGAAAATAAACATTGCGACTAATCCGAAACCACCAATATCATCGAGCACAACAGCCCAAGGAAATAAAAAGGCAATTTCTAAATCGAAAATGATAAACAGAATGGCAACAAGATAATAACGCACATCAAACTTTGCATGTGCGTCTTCAAAGGGTTTAAAGCCGCATTCATAAGGGGAAAGTTTTTCATCGTCAGGGCGACGAGGGCCTAATACAAACCCAGCTAGCATAGGCAAAACTCCAAAGCCTATACCAATAATTACAAACAACAAAATTGGGAGATAATTCTCCAACATAAAGCGTTCTTTCTAGTTTTTGATCATTAAAAAAACATCATCGCTGATATACTGTAATAATACACTCTCTCTCCGTGAAAGAGAAGCGAATATTGAACTTTTAAGGGGGCTAATTCGTATTAATTATTGCTTATGAAAAAAGGTTCAACAGAGAAAATACTAATGGGATCAGGTCTTGCGACGTGCATGTTTAAAAATCAACGAAATTCTACGAAATTGAAATCATAAGGACACAATATTTAATTATCATATAGTTATGTGCAAGTTGGTGCCGACGGGCGGAGTCGAACCGCCACGGACTATGTCC
>CAYSGK010000039.1:0-12645 GCA_964430395.1 uncultured Methylophaga sp. | reverse complement strand
CCAAAGAAAATTTACAGTTTACACCATATTTATAGCTGTGGCACTTCAATACTATATTATACCCGTTACCATTCAATCTGCAGGGTAAATGGCGAATAGTAGACATTACATATTGACTCTTCTTGGCTACAAATATCTAGCTAATAGACCTCGTTCAAGAATAGCGCCAGAATAAGGGATTTTCACTTGGTGCCCGCTACCCGGCGCAACATCAATTATCTTACCGTCCCTATTTTGCATTTTATCTAGCGTTAATTCGATATTACCCTCTGGTAAAATAAGTTCCAGTGCATCCCCAACTGAGAACTTATTTTTCACTTCAATATCTAAACACTGAGCTTCTTTATCATAGCCCACCACCTCACCTACATATTGCTGACGATCACTGCTTGAATAACCCTCCATATAATTTTGTTGTTCTTGTGTTGGGTGACGTTGATAAAAACCATCGGTATAACCTCGATTCGCCAGATTATCTAGCTTACCAATTAATGTCGGATCAAATTGTTTGCCTGCCATGGCATCATCAAGTGCATGGCGATAGAGCTGTGCTGTGCGGGCCACATAATAAACTGATTTAGTTCGCCCTTCTATTTTAAGCGAATCCACACCAATATTGACCAAGCGTTCTATATGCTGAATGGCGCGTAGATCCTTTGAATTCATGATATAGGTACCATGTTCATCTTCAAAAATTGGCATCAACTCACCTGGCCGATTACCTTCTTCAATTAAATAAATATTATCCGCTAGTGGATGTCGTTCTTGGCTACCACAATCCGATAACCCACTTCCCTGATTGATTGCATCAAAAGCCTTAAAATCAATTTTTTGTGGTGAATCATCATTGCTATCACTAGCATGGGTTTTATAATCCCAACGGCATGAGTTGGTGCATGAACCTTGATTGGGATCACGATGATTAAAATAGCCCGATAATAAACAGCGGCCTGAATAAGCAATACAAAGCGCACCATGAACAAAGACTTCGATTTCCATTTCAGGACACTGTTGTCTAATTTCTTCAATCTCATCCAGTGACAATTCTCGGGACAAGATCACCCGGCTCACCCCAGCCGATTGCCAAAACTTGACTGCCTGATAATTCACTGTATTAGCCTGAACTGATAAGTGAATAGGTATTTCTGGCCAGCGTTCACGTACCATCATAATCAAACCAGGATCCGCCATGATTAATGCATCTGGTTTCATCGCAATCACGGGTTCCATATCTGCCATATAGGTTTTGATTTTGACATTATGCGGCATCAAATTACTTGCCACAAAAAATTGCTTTCCTAGTGCATGCGCTTCTTCAATGCCCTGTGCCAGAACGGGTAGTTTATGGAAATCATTATTGCGAACTCGCAAACTATATCTCGGCTGGCCGGCATAAACGGCATCAGCACCAAAGGCATAAGCATAGCGCATGTGTTGCAAACTACCAGCAGGTAAAAGTAGTTCTGGGGAATTCATCTGATATTGGTTTCCAAACTCTAAAAAGAGTTAAATTATAATATTGCTGGAAATTCTTATCCAGAACTTAGTTTATCTAGGAAAAAATCCAATAAAAACAATTAACTTCACATAATATAAAACTAAAACATCGCAGCAGGGTCAAATTAGGGCATAATCAGCCTTAACAATGACATGAAGGAGTCATGTTTGAAATTTATTAGTTTATTGTTTATTTCGTTAAGTTTTCTCATTGCATGTGGTGAAGCTTTGCCACATTTAGAGGAAATTAGTGAACGTGGTGAGTTGCGCGTACTTAGTCGCTATGGTCCCACAACCTATTATGTGCAAGACGAAGATTTAGCAGGCTTTGAATATGAATTAGCTAAACGCTTTGCTGAACATCTTAATGTAAAGCTCAAAATTATTGTTCCTGATAATTTGGGTGATATGCTTCAGTTGATCAAAGATGGCAAAGCTGATATTGCAGCAGCGGGCTTGACTATTACACCTGAGCGAAAAGATGTCATTCGGTTTGGTCCTATCTATCAACAGGTCACTCAGCAATTTGTTTATCGTTTAGGAGCAAAAAAACCTAAAAACCTTACCGACTTGAATGAGGGACAATTGGAAGTCGTGGCACATAGCAGCCATGTAGAACAATTAAATTCTCTTCGAGAGGAGATCCCTTCACTCACATGGACAGAAAATTCGGAATTAGATAGTGGTGGATTATTAGAACTCGTACAGTTAGAGTTAATTGATTACACAATTGCAGATTCAAATGAAATGGCTGCTGATCAAATCAAATTTCCTGAATTACGCGTCGCTTTTAATATTTCTGAACCACAACCGCTTGCGTGGGCTATGCCTTTATCTGAAGATGGTTCTCTCGCAAATGAAATGGCTAAATTCTTTGATCAGTTAGATGAATCAGGAGATCTTGAACGGTTAAAAGAAAAGTATTATGGTCATATCCGACATTTTGATTATCTCGACACGCGCGCAATTGATCGTAAAATTCAAACTCGCCTACCTCAATATCAAGCATTATTTGAACAAGCCGGAGAAAAATATAACGTAGATTGGCGTTTATTAGCCGCCATATCCTATCAAGAATCTCACTGGGATCGACATGCCGTTTCACCTACTGGTGTCAAAGGATTAATGATGTTGACTCAAAGTACAGCAAAATTAATGAAAGTAAGTGAACGAGAAGATCCCGCACAGAGTATAGATGGTGGTACGGCCTATTTAATCTCAATAAAAAAACGCTTGCCAGAACGCATTGCTGAACCTGATCGCACTTGGATGGCATTAGCTGCCTACAATATTGGGTTAGGGCATTTAGAAGATGCTCGCAAACTAACCGAGATGAATGGTAATAACCCTGATTTATGGCCAGACGTGAAAAAACATCTCCCCTTATTAAGCAAGCGAAAATGGTATGAAAAGACCAAGCATGGCTATGCGCGTGGTGGCGAACCAGTACATTATGTACAAAATATTCGACGCTATTATGATATTTTATTGCAACAACAAGCGAATAATGAAGTGAATGCTGATGCAAACGAAGAGCACGCAATATTACCAGGAGCCTTATAAGGTAAGTAAGAAAAATTAGTTCATCTTAATTGCCTATAAGTTCAAAGTTTTATCCTCAATAGAATGTTAATTTATTCTTAGTACACAATTTATTTGGATATAACATTCAGGATCTATACCGTCATGGCAGATGACAGCACCATTCAACAATTAGAAGAATGGAAAAAGAAATATTACAAATCATTGGCTGAACTTGAAGAACAGCAACGTTATGATGAATTACTACAGCGCAGTTTAGGCCGTCTCGCCCTTGCCGCTGACGGTATTGATCCCGCACTTGACACACAACTTAAATCACTGCGAGGCATACTAAAAGGTAATAAGGATCACAGTGAGATAGAGCTTATTCTAGAAAAAATGGAGCGGGCTATTGCTCAGATGGATGCGGATATTAGTGATGGCCCCGTGGCCGCAAAGATTCTAGCGGAACTACTCACTTCACTAAAAATACCCAAGCAATTTAAATCTGAATCAAAATCATTAATAAAACAACTGAACACGGCTGAGAAGAAAGTTTCTCAACTTATTCCACAGGTATTGTCACTGCTTGATGGTTGTATGGGCAATGTACGTTCCAGCAAATCTTCTTCAGGGTTTGGTTTCAATTTATTTAATCGCGATAAATCGTCTACTGAAGATGAATTTATAACAGAAACTGAATCTAATTCAGAACTAGACAGTGATGATTCAAGTATGCCTAATCATCTCATTCTGATGGAATTATTAGAACGCTTCTCTCTCCCCACCGAGCTAAGTAAACAAGCAACAAAAATACGCCATGAACTGGAAGATGGCGTTAGCAATGAACAGCTACCAACCATTATCAATAATATTGCCGAAATTGTGAGCTCAATTGGCTCGCAGGCTGTCAATGAGAAACTAGAATATCAAGAATTTCTCGAAGCGCTCACATCTAAATTACAATCACTTGATGAGCATATTAGAGAAACAAATAATAATGATGTTAAAGCATTTGAAGAACGTCATGCGATTAATCAAGCAATGGAAGATGAGGTGCAAGGTCTCCGCGGTCACGTTGAACAAGCAGATGATCTTGAGCAATTAAAATCAACCGTGAGTTATCGTTTAGATGCGCTAAACCAACATTTTGAAAATCATCAGCAATCTGATCGTGCTCAATTTGAACAATCACAAAAACAAATTCGTGAACTTAATAACCGTTTAAAAGATATGGAAAACGAAAGTGTACTCCTGCGAGAATCTGCGGTTAAGTCGAGAGAATTAGCACTAAAAGACGCTTTAACGGGTATTTGGAACCGCCAAGCATTAGATGAAGATCTCGAAAAAGAGTTTGTTCGCTGGCAGCGTTATCAAAAACCACTTAGTTTAGTAATATGGGATATCGACTTTTTTAAACGCGTAAATGATACCTATGGTCATGCTGCAGGCGATAAAGTGTTGAAAACGGTTGCTCGACTATTTAATCAAGAAACGCGTGATGCCGATTTCATTGCCCGTTTTGGTGGTGAAGAGTTTGTAGGAATATTTCCAGAAACTCGGCTGGAAGATGCGCTTAGCTTAGCGAATAAGATCCGCGAAAAGCTCCAAAACTCAAAGTTCCATTACGAACATAAACCCGTGCCTGTAACTGCGTCTGCGGGCCTTGCCACATTCAGACCTAATGATACGATTGAAGAAGTGTTTAAACGAGCTGATGCTGCTTTATATCGCGCTAAAGAAGGCGGCCGAAACCGTTGTATAGCAGACTAAGGATCGAGAGTTGTTCTCGACCTTAGTCTCGTTACATTTACTCTGATTCTTTTAGAATCAAAAAATCAACCGCTTTTAATAAGTTTTCCTGACCACCTGCCATCGGTGCGTCAGAAATATATTTGCCATTTACAATCATTGATGGCACACCCGTGATGCCGGATATTTGACTCATAATAAGCGCCTTTTTAACCTTAGCTTTCACGGCAAATGAATTCATCATTTTTTCAAAACTATCTCTATCAATCCCTTGATCAGCAACAAAATCAAGCATATCGTCTTCTGTAACCATGCGACGTTTTTTAACATGAATTGCATCAAAAATTAATGGGTGTAATTTTTCTAAATCACCTGTAGCCTCAGCGGTATAATATAGTTTTGCAAGTTCTAGCCAACTATCACGAAAGATCGCCGGGACACGAATAAAAACGACATTATCTGGTAGTGTTTTTTCCCATTTTGCAACATAAGGTTCTAGATGAAAACAATGAGGGCAAGCATACGAAAACATTTCTATTACCTCAACCTTATCTTCAGTGCTTGTAGCAAGCAATTGAGCTGTCGGTTTGTAATGTACACCCGCAATAAATGCTTCCGGCATCGCCATCGCACTAATCGGTAATAAAGTCGCACCTAATAATAATGCTACTGCTTTGATCATTTTTTTCATTTTACTTTTTCCTTATTATGTCCAGTTAATCTTGCATTGATTCTTTCTGAACCAAAAAGTGAACTACCTTCAAATAATCATCCGCCATATGATTTGAAGATAGATATTTATCATTAACAATCATCACCCGAGTGCGAAGGTTTCCAGCCATTACCTCAGGTTGATGCACTTGCTTGCCCATTGCTGTTGCCCTTTCCGTTCTTTTTGCCACCTCGAATGAATTCATTATGGCAGTAAATTTCTTTCTATCAATCCCATTATCTTCAACAAAATCAAAGATATCTTCTTCCGTCATCAGTCGACGGTTTTCGACATGAAGGGCTTCAAAAATAAGAGGATGTAGTTTTTCTAACACCCCCATATTTCGTGCCGCATAAAATAGTTTTGCCCACAACACTTCCCATGGATATGCATTTTCAGGAATAAGAGGCATCAAAACGATGTCAGCATTACTAGGTAAACTCTTTTCCCATTTCTCAAGCAACTTGTTTGAATAAAAACAATAACGACATCGATAAGAAAATATAACGATTACTTCGATTTTATCCTTTTCGATATAATTTAATACTCGTGTTGGCTCGGTTCTTTTATACTGCTCACCTTCAATATTCACTTCTGTCATTGCCATAATTGAACATGACCATAACAAGTTAGCCGCTAGAAAAATTGCTGTAAGTGATTTTGTCATATGCAATAAATGCTATAGCTCACCATAGGAATGCAAGCCAGACAAAAACATATTAACTCCCAAAAATGCAAATACAGTTACGAATAAACCAATAACTGCCCACCATGCCATTGGTGCACCATTCCAACCTTTACTCATCCGCATATGCAACCATGCAGCATAATTTAGCCAGACAATAAGTGCCCATGTTTCTTTTGGATCCCAAGACCAATAACCGCCCCACGCTTCCGCTGCCCATAGGGCGCCTAGTATCGTTGCCAGCGTAAAAAATGCAAAACCCAAGGCGATTGCTTTATACATAAAGTCATCCATAACAGCTAAGTCAGGTAATGATGTTGCTAGTAAACCATTTTTATTTTTCGTTTGTTGCGCCGATTTTAATAAGTAAGCGACGCCAATCATGGCTGCCATAGAAAAAGAACCATAACCAATAAAATTAGCAGGAACATGGATCTTCATCCAGTAACTTTGTAAAGCTGGTACTAGCGGTTGTATTTCATTGGCACCTTTGCCAAAGGTATACCATAATTGGAATATAACAGCTGCACTGACAACTAATAACACAAAACCACCTAAGCTGCGCGTTTGGTAACGACGCTCATAGAATAAATAGAGCAGAGCAGTGATAATTGAAAAAAGTATAAATACTTCATATAAATTACTAACTGGGATATGGCCTACATCCGGGCTAATCAAATATGATTCACGCCAGCGCACCATCAAACCAACTAACCCCATAGTCACAGCCGACCATGTCAGTGCGGATGCTACTTTTTCAGTAAATGGTGAGCGCATAAACAGACCGGCAAAATAAGTAATGGTTGCCATGACAAAGAGTGCGCTCATCCACATAAAAGCAGATTGGCTGGCGATTAAGAATTTCAAAAAGAAGTTGGATTCAGCCAACGCAAGATTTTGGCCATAAAGCCATATGGCAAAGAAACTGATTAAAACAACGGCAACAGCATGTCGGCGAAACCCTGGCCAGCTTTGACCGATAAAGGTTAAGCCTGCCGCAGCAATAAAAACAATACCAATTTCATAACTATCGAAGACATCAGAATACAATGCTAGCAAAACAATAGCTGCGAGCGCTATTAAACCTCGCCAGAACCACTTTTCTAATGGTGTACTTGTATCGGTATAGATTGTACTTATGCCATTCATCATTATTTTCTCTCACTATTTCACAGTTCTTATGAACCTTATTATGACCCAGAGTTCCCGATCACTGTTTTTAATCTCTGCACTGTCTGCTCAAAATACAAGTCAAACTCACGAGGATTACGGTTACTCATTCCTGCTATGAGTACATTTGTACCCTTATTATCATCCTTTAATAACATCCAAAATCGACGTTGTGGTAAATAAAACAATAAAAATATACCCATAACAAGGAAAGCACAGCCAGTATATACAATAGGCTTCCCTGGCGAATGAGCTATTTGCAATCCACTGGCTTGCACAAGTTCATAATCCGAAAGCTGCAAATATACAGGTGATCCATATCGAGGCAAACTGCTTACTGCATCAACTGCATCTTGGAAAAATAACAATTCTTTCTGCTGAAGTTCAGCATCTTTTTCGGGCGCATTGTTATCATATTTATACAAGGAACCACCTAAATAGACACGAGATAACATTTCTCTCAACATACTTAAATAAGCGGGACCTAATGTTTTTCGTTCAGATTCGGGTAGTGAGTTCGCTATGAAGTCTTCAATTGAAGCATAACCGCCTTCCACAAACATTGCTTCTAACATCGTTAATGTTTCTTGCAAGTTTTGTTCTAGTTTTTTATCTTTATTATCCACTTCTGCTAAAGTGGCAAGCATCATCTTATGTGCAACTTTTTCAACAAGCTCTTTATTTTGTAGTCGTTGCAAGAAATGATTAAAATGTGTCAAACCACCATCAATATCAATCGGCAAATATAAATAAGAAAAAGGATCAGCCGGGCTAGTGCGAACCCCACTTATATAATAATCACGTCCATTGCGTTGTACGGGCAACATATAATTCTCGTATTCCAATGCTTCGCCTGTTTTTTTACGCAATTTATAACCGAAACTAGGACCATAGTTTCTAATACGATCGGGATCATCTTCTGTAGGATCAGGATTAATATTAAATTCACGAAATGACAATATTTCTAATCGTAAACTTTCCTCTCCCCACTGCATTTGAGAGTTTTCATATACTTTACTATCAAAGCTTACTGGTTTATCACCCGCTTTGGGCGACAATGGCCATGCCTTTATAGATAATGGTGATCCGCCATCACTAAAACTTGCTTGATAAATCGCATATCCTTTATAAAACAAGGGATGATTCACCGAGATTGTAACCTTTAATGGCTCTGCCAAATCTTTATCATAAACAAGCAAATCTGATTCAAATGATTTTGGCTGACCTGTGGCATAGTGTTCGATGCGGAAATCTTTGACAGCCACTCTAAAAGGTAATTCTTGTACCAAATATCCATCTTTCATAGCCAAAAATACCACCTGCGATGAACCTCCCTCAGGAATGCTGTTGCTTCCTCTAAAGGCTTGGTTTCCTACTGGTAAACGGCTAATGGCAGGTATTTTATTTGTGGGTAAATCCCGCTTTTCTATTTTAATTCGTCCTTGCCATTGCGCAAACTTCAGTGGCAAATTGCTGTCCATCAAACCACCCACACAAATAATAATAATTGCTAAATGAGTCAATATATATCCCATGCGATTCATGCCACCACGCATAGCAGAAATGAGTATTCCTTCGGCTTTTGTTGTTTGCTTAGTCCGAAATCCTAAATCTACAAGTGCCTTTTCTAAGGTGTTAGCCGTTTTTGTGGGCTTAATATCAACCGTCCAGTGTTTAATATGGTGCATCGCACGCAAAGACTTTTCTTGCACATGGGTACGCAAATTGCGCATATCTTTGAACATTGAGGGTGCATTACGAATCACACAAACAGAGGTGGAAATAACCAATAGCGTTAAAATGGCTAGAAACCACAACGCACTATACACATCGTATAATCCGGCCGCTTCAAAAACATCGAACCAAAAAGGGCCAAACTCAATCAAATAATTAGTATAGGGCTGATTTTGTTGAAGTACAGTGCCGATAATAGAGGCAATGGCCAATGTCACTAGCAATGTGACCGCCAGATCCATTGAACCCAAAAACTGAAATAGACGTTGCCCTAAGGTATGATGGCGAGTGTGTGAATAACTATCGTCAGACATAAATTTACGTTAAACCAATTGAATTTGACACTCAATGCCAATCAATAACAAAAAAGCCGCATGATATCTTTATCATACGGCTTTTATAGAAAATTAGATATTAATGCAAACCTGAAGCATAAGCCGCAACAGCCTTAACTTCATCAGCAGTTAATTTTGAAGCAATATCGCGCATCATGCTGTTTGGATCATTGCTACGTGTGCCACTGGCAAACGCTTTAAGCTGTGTTTCAATATAAGCTGCATGCTGACCAGAAAGTGCTGGCCATTTAGCCGCGGGCACACCCGCACCCGTTGGACCATGACATGCCATACAAGCAGGCGCACCAGATCCTTTATTACCACCATGATAAAGCGCTTTACCTGCTGCTAATAATTCTTCGGGAGTTCCGCCTTGTGTTATCTTGTTACTAGAAAAATAAGCAGCCAAATCAGCGATATCTTGCTCTGACAGTGCCGCCACCATAGGTGCCATAATTGCATTTTCTCGTGCTTCACTTTTAAAATCATTCAGCTGCTTGACAATATAGGCTTCCCCTTGTCCCGCTAGTTTAGGAAAAGCACTAGATGGACTGTTGCCATCTGCACCATGGCAAGTAGCGCAAATCGCCGCTTTGCCTTTTCCTGCAGAGGCACTACCTGCTGCCAATACATTTGTTGCTGTAACTAAAGTCAAACAAGCCGCTGTGGCAATCAATATTTTTTTCATCGATCATCCCTACATTTAGAATTGAATACATAATTTAATGATATGCTACTCTTATTAGCATATTTTTGCATCATTATAAGTCAAGAACAGTTAACATTTTATGACAAATATTTACCGTCAAGCACACTATACAATTAGCGCCACCCAGTTATCTGAGTTACCTGATAACACAGGAATAGAGGTTGCTTTTGCAGGTCGTTCTAATGCAGGTAAATCAAGCGCCATTAATACCATTACTGATCAAAAGTCACTAGCGCGTATAAGCAAAACACCAGGCCGCACCCAAATGATTAACTTTTTTGCGCTTGATGATAAACGTGCATTAGTTGATTTACCCGGTTATGGTTATGCCAAAGTACCTGAGAAGATGAAAATTCGGTGGCAGCAAACCTTAGGTAAATATCTTGAAACACGCCAATCTTTGAAAGGCTTGATGTTAATGATGGACATTCGCCACCCTTTAAAAGAATTTGATATGCAAATGGTTAAGTGGGCGAATAATGCTGAGTTGCCTGTTCATATTCTGCTTACAAAATCTGACAAGTTGAAACATGGTGCCGCTATGGCAAGCTTGCATTGCGTTGAAGAAAAACTTAGAAAACTAAACTTAAATGCAGGTGTCCAATTATTTTCATCTTTGAAAAAAACCGGTAAAGGGCAGGCTATTGCACAATTAGACAACTGGTTTATTCCTGAAACCTGAGCGAGGTTAACATATGAATGACTCCAACACACAAAGCCGTCGTAACTTTCTAAAAAAGGCTGCACTAGGTAGTGCATTAGCAGGGGGGGCATTCAGTTTGCCCGTGTTAACCCGCTCAGAAGAAATGGGCTTCCTAGAAAAAATACCCGAGTCAATGCGTACACCTGGCGACGAATTTTCTAATTATGGTCAACCATCAGAGTATGAAAAAGAGGTAATTCGTTGGATTTCAGCCAATCCTGATGCGCCTGGCAACGGTGTTTCATGGACACCCTTACATGCCTTACAAGGCACGATCACTCCAAATGGCTTGCACTATGAACGACACCACAATGGTGTTCCTGATATTGATCCTGCTGAACATATCTTATTAATTGACGGCATGGTTGAGAAACCATTAAGTTTTAATATTGAAAGTTTGATGCGTTATCCAATGGAATCCCGGATCTGTTTTATTGAATGCGGCGGTAATAGCAATAGCGGTTGGAAAAGTAATCCGATTCAGTCTAAAGCAGGTTATGCTCACGGGCTAATTTCCAATTCCGAATGGGCTGGTATTCCCCTCAAATTATTATTAAAAGAAGCCGGTATTAAACCTGAAGCACAATGGGTTATTGCTGAAGGAGCTGATGCTTCATCTTTAAATATGAGTATTCCCCTTGAAAAATTATTAGATGATGCCATCCTAGCCTTATACCAAAATGGTGAGCGTATTCGCCCTGAAAATGGCTACCCTATGCGATTAGTCTTACCTGGATGGGAAGGCATTTTAAATGTTAAATGGTTACGTCAATTACGCTTAACCGACCAACCGGCTATGTCGCGCGATGAAACCTCACAATATACTGAATTAATGCCTGATGGTACTGCTCGCCAATTTACCTTTATTAATGAAGCAAAATCACTGATCACCTCACCCTCACTTGGAATGATGCTGCCTGATAACCCTGGAATTTATCAGATTTCGGGGCTAGCATGGTCTGGCCGCGGTAAAATAACCCGTGTTGAGATATCAACTGATGGCGGCGATACTTGGGTTAATGCTGAATTACAAGATCCCGTTTTAGATAAAGCCTTTACCCGCTTTAAACTACCCTGGAAATGGCAAGGTGAATATGCCATATTACAAAGCAGGGCAACGGATGAAACAGGTTATGTACAACCTGACCGTGATACTTTAATCAAAAATCGTGGCACACACGGCTTTTTCCACTATAACGCCATCGTAAGCTGGGAAATCACTGAAGAAGGAGATATCAATCATGTCTATGGCTATGACTTCTAAGTTTATTATTGCTTCTACAATTGTACTTTGTGCTTCGTTTAATTCTCTTAGCTACGCTGAACCTGACTATCAACCATTAGGTAAACCTGCCTCCGATCTGAGTCAACAATCAGAATGGAATTTAACCATTTCACCTGATGGTAATAACCTGCCCGTAGGCAAAGGTAACGCTGTACAGGGCGCGAAAATATTTGCATTACAATGTGCAGCATGCCACGGGCCAGAAGCTATTGGCGGCAGTGCTGATCCCCTTGTCGGCGAAGTAGGTTCTCTTGCCAGTGAATATCCTGAAAAAACAGTGAACAGCTATTGGCCTTATGCTACCACCTTGTTTGATTATATCCGTCGCGCAATGCCAATAGACCGCCCATTTTCATTATCAGCAGATGAAGTTTATGCATTGAGTGCCTATATATTAAGCCAAGATGGTATAATAGACGCCGAATTAGATCTTACTGAAAAGAATCTACCCAAGGTGAAAATGCCTAATCGTGACGGTTTTGTAAAAATATACCCCGATTAAACACACCACCATTCACAACAAACTATTTTTTAAGGACCCA